>CAIYYT010000071.1 GCA_903930455.1 uncultured bacterium
GTGTGAGTCCAACCAGCGACCAAACGATTCCGGCAACCAGAACCAATGTCTCCCGACGCGCAGCAGGTGCTTTCATGCGGGACAATATAGCGTGACGGGCTCGTCATTTGAAACTGCTTTTCTGGTCAGGAAACTCGCCCGCGAATCTCGTTACTTGGTCGACGAAAGATTTTGACCTACAGCTCTTTCCGTACGATTGCCCGGCTCGCCGATGGGCGCTTGACTTCTTTGTAGCCTGCGCTCAAGTAGGCGGACAACACGCCCGTCCAAACCCAGGGATCGGGGAGCCTTTTTTGTGTAATCGAAGGATACCCCTCGATAATCTTGCCCCCTTGAGAACGAACGTAATCACACGCGGCTTTGAGCATGGTGACAGCCACACCCCGCTTGCGATGCTCCTTGTCGACAAAAAGGCAGGTCACGGACCACACGGGCCGGCTGTCAACAGGTGCAAAGGAACGCGATTTCTCGAGGTACTCGAATGTCTCTCGTGGTGCGACCGAACACCAGCCGATTAGTTTGTCGCCGTCGTAGGCCAGAATCCCCGGTGCCTCACCAAACGTCACCAGCTTCTTGAGGGCACGCTTATTGCCGGCTCCTTTGCCCGCCAAATACTCTTTGCGAGTGCGCCTCCAGCACATACACCAGCACCCTGCACAAGCGCCGCGCTCGCCGAAAAGCTTCTCGATATCCTTCCAGCGATCTTTGGTAGCCGCAAAGAACAACAGCGGGAATTCCGGTTGTTTCTCTGTTTTCTTAGTCATATCAGGCCTCCGAAATCCACAGTGAGGGTCGGGCTGCAATCGGAATCAAAGATTTTCATGATGGCAACCCTTTGGATTGTTCGCACGAAAAGCAGAATAACAAAACAAAAGGGTGGCCGCAAGGGCCACCCCAATAGAATGAGAATAGAAGTTGGTCTAACTCCTGTGATTGTCACCGGCTTCGACGGTAGCAAGCGCCGCCATCGTAACTACCTGCTCAACATCGTTCTGGCGATGCAGCACATGGACTGATTTCTTCATGCCCATCAGGATCGGCCCGATGATCTCGGCGCCGCCCAGTTTTTGCATGAGCTTGTAGGCGACATTGCCCGAAGAGAGTTCGGGGAAGATCAGGACGTTGGCCTGCTCCTGCAACTTGCTGAACGGGTAGGTCTCCTTTAGCATCTCCGGGCTCAAAGCCGTGTCGGCCTGCATTTCGCCATCAACAATCAGTTCGGGATGTTCGCGATGCAGGATTTCTACCGCCTTATGGACTTTGGTAACCTGCGCGTGTTTGGCAGAACCGAAGTTGGAGAATGACAGCAGCGCGACGCGTGGCTCAACGCCGAATCGTTTGGCCGTCTCGGCGCAGCAAAGAGTGATCTCCACAAGCTGTTCGGCAGTCGGATCGATGTTAACGGTGGCGTCACTGAAGAAGAACATCTTGCCCTTGACGAGCACAACGTAGACGCCGGCAACAACCTGAAGGTCATCGCGTTTGCCTATCACTTCCAGCGCGGGGCGGATAGTATCAGGGTAATGCTGTGTAACGCCGGCAAGGAAAGTGTCGGCATCACCCATGTGCACCATCATCGCAGCAAAGTAAGTCGTATTGCGCATCAGCTTCTTAGCTTCTTCCATCGCCACGCCCTTCTTGTGGCGCAGACGAATCAGCTCATTGACATACTTATCATAGTGCGGACTGGTGTGGGGCAGTATCATCTCGACGCCGGTGAGATCAATGTCGTTCTCTTTGGCAATCTGGCGGATTTCATCGTCATGTCCCAACAGAACCGGCTTGCCAAATCCTTCTTCAACGATGATATGCGCGGCACGCATGATCTGTGTGGAATACCCCTCGCTGAAGACGATTCGCTTGGGTGCTTTCTTAGCGCGGTCGATCATCATGCTGCGAATCTCGCGCCCCATGCCAAGCCGGTGTTCAAGTTGGCGTTTGTATTCCTCGATGTCAACCTTGTTGCGCGCCACGCCACAATCCATGGCGGCCTTTGCAACAGCGGACGCTTCCCAGATTAGCACGCGCGGATCAAAAGGCTTCGGAATAATATAGTCGCGGCCAAACTTGAAGCTCGAAACGCCGTAGGCGCGGGCGACAACTTCAGGAACATCCTGCTTGGCTAGTTTTGAAAGAGCCATCGAAGCCGCGATCTTCATCTCTTCAGTAATGGCGCTGGCCATCACGTCTAGAGCGCCACGGAAGATAAACGGGAAACCAAGCACATTGTTGACCTGATTGGGATAGTCGGAACGGCCGGTCGCCATGATGACGTCCTTGCGAGCGTCTTTGGCATCGGTATACGTGATTTCAGGATCGGGATTAGCCATAGCGAAAATGACTGGGTCCTTGGCCATGGATTTAACCATGTCCTTTGTCACCAAATCCTTGCCCGATACGCCGACAAATACGTCCGCGTCCTTCAGCGCATCCGCGAGAGTCCTGCAGTCGGTCTTGCGGACGAATAGCTGTTTGTACGGGTTCCATTTGGGATCGCGCCCTTCATACAGCACGCCTTTACTGTCAGCCATTATGACATTTTCAGGTTTTACACCGAGTGCGAGATAGAGCTTGGCGCAGGCAATACCGGCGGCGCCGGCTCCCGAAAAGACTACTCTTATCTTGGCAATGTCTTTGCCAATCAGTTCCAGCGCATTCATCAAGGCAGCAGCAGAAATGATGGCTGTGCCATGCTGATCGTCGTGGAATACGGGGATTGACATCGTTTTCTTGAGAGTTTCTTCAATGTAAAAACACTCAGGGGCCTTGATATCTTCGAGATTGATACCACCAAAAGTCGGTTCAAGCAACTTCGTCACCTTGATCACCTCATCAGGGTCCTCGGTGGCGACTTCAAGATCAAACACATCAATATCGGCGAATCTCTTGAAAAGCACCCCTTTGCCTTCCATAACGGGCTTGCCGGCAAGTGCGCCGATATTGCCGAGTCCAAGCACGGCGGTACCGTTGCTGACGACCGCGACCAAATTTCCTTTGGCAGTATACTTGTAGGCATCAGCCGGATTCTTCTCGATCTCGAGACAGGGTATGGCGACGCCGGGCGTGTAGGCAAGTGATAGGTCGCGCTGGGTCGCGCAGGGCTTAGTCGACACGACCTCGATCTTGCCCTTTCGTCCCATGGAATGGTATTCCAGGGCTTCTTCTCTTTTGCTCACTTCTATTTCTCCTGCGTTAAGATTGCAATCACAAAAATATAGTCATTCCTCAGGCACTCGCCACTATATTTTGCGACTTTCTCGGTGGCGTTTGTGCCGAATTTCACAAGGTCGGGTTGCCTTTCCTCGCTTGAGCTTATCACTTCGTTATGCCGGCAGCAGCCGTGATCTGGCACCACGGGCGACCTTTTTTGTTGACACGGCTCACCCCAAAGCTTAACAAGCACTTACTCCGATCCGCCAAAGCGTATTAATTTGCCTGGCTAATGATCAATATGCGTCGTGACTAAATAGGAGGTCATACTAAACCATGAGAATCAAAGCAGGATATTTCGCACTAGCGATTTTCGGTGCGCTTCTACTCCTGAAGGTGACTGTGCAGGCAGCGCCCTCCAAAGGCGAGTCGCTCCTAAACAAGGGGGACTCCATTGCCGTGTATGTCGACGCCGAGGATTTTGATGCGATTAAGACCGCTAAGAAGGGAGCCATTGTCAAGCTCAAGGTACTGGAGAATGTAGTTCGCTCCGGCGAAAAACTGATCAACAAGGGTGACGCGGTATTTGCGACTGTCACCGGGCGCAGCCATGGCGGAATGTACGGCGGCGCCGGCAACGCCAATCTGACTATCGATTCGACCCATTCCAACGCTAAGAGTAAAGTGCCCCTCAAAGGCTCTTTGTCAATCAAGGGAAAGAGTAGCACCCCAAAGACCATTATCTCCGTAGTGCTTTTCCCGATCGGCTGGCTTATCAAGGGGGGTGACATCGAATTCCCGGAGGGCAAAAACGTCTATAAGCCGGTGGTCGCGGAGGACACACCAGTCTATTATCAGAGATAATCTCCGTACTGACAATACAGAGAACTTGAAGAGCAAAGGGCTGTCAGGAGTCAATCCTGAGTGCCCTTTGTTTGTATGTGATCTAAGAATCGGCAGTAAGGAGCGACGTTAGACTGACAATGTCGTTCTGTGCAATTGCGGCAGACAACTTGACCAGATAATCCTCTGCATAATCGTCGGGAAGCTTCAGCTCTCTGACATGATTCTCGCCTACTGTGACAAATGCCAGCCTACCATCTGCGGGCGCTTCGTGTCTGGAAGAATACACCAGCGACAAATCGAGATCGTCCGAGGTTCGAAACACAAACTCCGACCAATTCAGTACTTGGCGGCACCTACGCGGAAGTAAACCCACTAGATTCCGCAGATAGCAATTCGAGAAGTCAGTGTTATTCTCAGCATACAGCACCAAGCGTTGACCTTTTAGAAGCGCCAATAGATTGAGTCGGTAGTCATCGACAGACAAACCCGCTCCCACTGAAACAAGGAGAGTTCCGTCGGTAGCGCTCAGAGCTGGCTCGAAATCCAGGTCACCGAAATTGATAAGCTGCTCTGCCGTGCCGGAAGATGCCAAGTGATCTGTGATCTCGGCTGGGCTGAAGCCAAATGAGCCGTACTGCTCCGGCGTAAGAATTGCCGAATGCCGTAGCAACGCACCCCAGCGACCGGAAAAGTCCTTCCCGTGATGGCTGACCTGGGTAATTGCCGCCCGCTCTTCCCCCGGCTGTTCGCGGTACCAGCAGACCGACAGCGACTTTGAAAAGTTTTCATTCCGGCAATCGCCGAACTGGTCGTAGAATGCTATCAGCCAGTTCTGAAGCACAGGTGTGACACCTTCGGACTTGTAGATGACATGTTGAGACCCGGGCGTGTCAGGGAAGGTACCGTATATCAGATGATCGACTTTCATAGCAACCTCGCCCGCGCTACCCCGAGCCGACGACCATTCTACGGCAATTTCGGTGGTGTGCCAGACTTGAGCTTGACGACAATACCGTAGTCCTTGCCGAAATCGAGTGCGTAGCCCTCGGGCAACTTGGGATAGAACGTCTCCACCGGATTGTCGATCTGCTGCAATAATGGTTCACCCGTGCTGGAAGGGCTCAGATCAAAGAACTTGGCTTTCACAGCGGCATTGCCGATACCGGAGATGGGTTTCTCGACCTTTGGATTGTCCCCCATGAGGTTGCTGAAATCAACCGGTGGGTCGTCACCGATTTGAATCTGCACTTTGCTCTTGGGACGCAAGTTTTCGAGACTCAGCGTGATCTGGAAGGGTTGGGTTTGTGCCGCTGCCATGCCCGCCTTGAGTTGCGCCGGCGCTGCTTGTACCTGTTTGACGAAATTGGCGTCGAGACTATCCTTGGGATGATCCTGCAACAACTTGGCGATTCCAGTCTCCAGAGCTGTCTGCTTGTCAGCTGCAGGGAGCGTTGCCACGGAATCTTTCAGTTTCTTGAAGTCCTCTGCCGCGGCCTTGGTCTTTTCGTCGTAGTTCGGCTTAGGGGGCTCTTTCTTTTCCTGTTCCGTCTTCTCAAACGAAATGCGACTGTCGATAAATTGCTGTCGTTGCTTGGCAAATTCGATCAGCGGCGTGGCGCCAAGGAAAGCGCTCACCGGCAACTTTTCGAGATAGGAGCTGTACTTCTCCTTGATATTCTTGGCCTGATTTTCGGCAAACTTGCCGTTACTCGAACGCAATTCATCGGCCAACTTCGTCTCGGCGCGGTCAAGCGCATCGTAGAGCTTGTATTGGTTGTAGAGATTAAAGAGGCTGAATGTGACTACCCAGATCAGGCAGAGCGCGAATGCCCATTTGACCAGATAGCGCCAGAACGCTTTGCGCTTGTTGAACATGATCCGGCGGAACGCCCACATCAGCGGGTCGGCCACACCTGATGGTGTGATATCGCGGGGCGGTTCCACATCGCCCGTCGTTGTCTTGCCCATGCCGCCAGTGGACGACACAAAGAAAACCTGGAAATCAAGAGTGTAGGCGCTGACCGAATCGACCAGATTTCCCAGCGTGCGGCTGATGCGCTCAGTTGTCTTGGTCCAGACCTCACCAAAGCGACGGCTGTTGATCTTCGTCAGGCCGCTGATAAAGCTGTCCTTGCGCCGGCCCTTGTAGACGGCTGCACTACTCGGTACCAACTCGACCGGATTGGCGGGTGAGAAGCCATCAAGGAAATCCGCCTTCGTAATCACGATTCCGACCGGTAACCGCTTGGGCACACAGTCCCGGAGATCGTGCAAAATCGTTTGAAATGCCGCAATCTGCTCTCGCAACAGTACGTCAGTATCAAGCACCGAGGCATCGAGGAAGAACAACGCGGCCCGCGCAAATGGGAAGAATTTGGAAAACTGCTTCCGCAATTCACCCGGCTGGGCGATGGAAAGCGTTTCACCCTTATAGTCGACGGTATAGAACTTGACCCCCTTACGGACGCTCATATCAAGACCGAATTTGAGGATACGCGTTTCCGAAGTCATGGTCGGGAATTTGCGTTCGCCCTCGATTTCGACCTGTCTGCCGTCCCTAATCCTCAGCAGTTTGCCGCGCATTAGATTGTAGTTTTCAATCAGATTGGCGGCTGTCTCGTTGTCCAGAGGCGACAGTTTGAAGTCCGCGTTGCCTTTCAGCAACTCATACAACACCGAGAAGTAAACCGTTTTGCCGGCATTGGAATGGCCAAACACCAGTACGACATTGTCATCATGCTCAAACGGCGCATCGGCCGCCTTCGGGGGTGGCACCGACTGTTTTTTGAAGATACCGAAGGCCTTCTTGATCAATTCCATCGGGCTCATCGGTACACCTCAGTGACATTATTGGCTTTCTGCATTTCTTGTACTTTGGCACGATGTTGTTTTTCCCAGAACGGCCGCACGCTGACGGCGGCGTAGAAAAATAGCAGCGTCAAAACCAGATAGACAATGTACACCGGCCAGCGATCGCGGAAGATGTGAAAAACGAATCGCAGGTTGAACACCGACATGATTGCCGAGCCGATCGAACCGAAAAACTTCGCAATCGCCAGCATGAAGCGGCTCTGGCCTTTGTACACTTCATTGACGCTCAGATACCACGCCGCAAAATCGCTCTGCGTCGTCATGTGACGCAGTTCTTCCTCGGGAGCAAACGAACGAATCTCAGCCTTGCGTCCCTGCTGCGTGCACGCCGCGATGTGAAGCATCTTCTTCTGCCAGGAATCAGTCCGGAACACGCGAGAAGTTGATCCCGAAACCTGATCGGTCTCCCGGAAATTGACGGCGA
>CAIYYT010000072.1 GCA_903930455.1 uncultured bacterium
ACTTGCGGAAATGGTCAAATCTACCGCGAAAGGTGTATATATCACCCATTTCTGGTATGTCAATTACCTGAATCCCATGAAGACGATGGTTACCGGCACTACGCGTGACGGCACGTTCTTAATCGAAAACGGTACTGTCACGAAGCCGATCAAGAACATGCGGATTAGCCAGTCGATACTCGAAGCGTTTGGCAATGTAGACATGATCTCCAGTGAACGGAAGCTTTACCCTCAATACTCCGTGGTAATGCTTGTTCCGGCGCTGAAGATCAACAATTTCACTCTCGAAACGACGGAAGGGTGATTATGCAACGGCGTGACTTTCTCAAACATGCGGCAGTGATTGGTGGTGTTGCCATAATCGGTCTGCCGAATATTCCGGTTGGCAAGAACAACGAAGTAGCTGACGACGCTACTGTGCCGAACTACACTCTTTTCGGGGTCAAACGCCTTGGCTGTGCGTTACCCCGTAATTATCATCATCAGGCCGATCCTTTTCCTGATCAAATCGCGCGACTGCTTAGCTAACCTGTAGCCATGTCCCCAATGCTGAATGAGCTTCTAGATGAGGGGTGCCGGCAGTTAAAAGATGTTGGTATCGCCAATCCGCGTTTAGCTGCGGAAGTTATGATGCGATTTCTTCTCAATCTAAGACGCGTCGATCTCTATCTGAAGGAAGCGATGCCTGTGCCGCCTGATGTTGAGCGGGAGTTCTTTCTTATGATTGATCGCAAGCTACGGCGCGAGCCGCTGCAATACATCATCGGTGAAACCGAGTGGTTTGGGCTTAGGATCAAGTGCAATCCATCTGCGTTGGTGCCGCGACCTGAGACGGAGATCGTTGTTGAACGTGCGCTTGAGTTGATCGCCGATATCGATGAGCCGTTGGTAGCCGACATCGGCACGGGAACCGGCTGTATTGCTACGGCCATTGCCCTCAATCGAACCGATGCGCAAGTTGTAGCAACCGACATCAGTTCGGACGCGCTATTACTTGCCCACGAGAACGTAACCAGCCACAGAGTAGAAGCCCGCGTGGCGCTGCGACTGGGTGATCTCTTTGAGCCGCTGGGGCCGGATGCGGTATTTGACCTGATCATTTCCAACCCGCCCTATGTTCTGGAGTCAGAGTATTCTTCGTTGATGCCGGAAGTGCGCGACTACGAGCCACAGATAGCGCTGGTCGCCGGTGGGGACGGTCTCGCCGTGATCCGACCACTGGTCAACGATGCTCATCTTCATCTCAAATTGGGCGGGCTACTCGTGTTTGAAATTAGTGAGAAGCAAGCCGCAGATGCTCGCCGCTTGGTGGCGGACTGCGGGAGATACGATCTCCTCGATACAATAATCGACTACAACGATAAGCCCCGCGGAATAATAGCCCGTAGGCGATAGCCACGACTCAAATGGGGGACACGTATTTCCGTATTATTTCCGAAAGATTGCGAGCGAAAGCGCGGAACAAAGCTTTGGAATCGTTGTTCAATACTGGAAAGCAATAACCATAATGGAGGATTGAAATGGCCTATACACTAATCACCTTGCCCTACGCTTATGATGCGCTGGAACCCTTTATCGACAAGGAAACAGTGGCGTTACATCATGACAAGCACCACCAGACCTATGTAAACAAGCTTAACGAGGCGGTCGCCAATCATCCCGATCTGCAGGCGAAGACCCCGGAAGAGTTGGTAAAAAGCCTGAACAGCATTCCGGAATCGATTCGCAATGCCGTACGGAACCATGGTGGCGGTGTGATCAACCACAACTTCTACTGGCAAATTATGAAAAAGGATGTGCCGTTTAGCGGCAAGGTTGCGGATGCTATCAACGCCAAATTCGGCGGATTCGAGAAATTCAAGGAGCTCTTCACCAACGCCGCTGCCGGCGTCTTCGGCTCCGGTTGGGCCTGGTTGGCAGCCGCAGGCGGCAATCTGGAAATCATGGGCACGCCAAATCAGGATTCACCCCTGACGCAGGGTAAAACGCCGCTGCTCACGATTGACGTTTGGGAGCACGCGTACTACCTTAAATACCAGAATCGCCGGCCTGAATATATTAGCGCCTTCTTCAACGTGATCAACTGGGAACAGGTGAATAGGAACTTCCTCGCAGCCAAGTAGTTTAGACCTTCCAATTGCACAATTCGAATTACCGGGGTAGCCCTTTTTGGCTGCCCCTTGTTTTTCTTCGCAGCCTCAGTGCTCCCACATGATTTCTTCATTGGAAACGGTCAACGTTGGCTCTACCGTGACTTGGACTAACAGTGACAGCGCTCTTCACTCGGTCACTTCAGACTAAACAGCCTGACTTGATTCCCCAACGGAAGATGGAACTCGTGGTAACAGCAATCACGATGCGATGGATGACTCTGCTGGTTTAGAACAGACCAGCAGGGTTGTCGGTTGCATCCTCAGACATCGTTGAGGAGAACTCAGGTCTTGACCCCGACCAAACCAACTGACAGCAGCGCATATTCATCTGTCTTGGCGAAATCGTATTCTTTGACATACTTGACTTCAACGTTTGCGAAACCGGCTTCTTTGAGCAGCGTTAGATATCGGTCGAGATCAACGGCGCCCGCGACACAGCCGGCCCAGGCTTCGGCTGACTTGCGGATATCCGATGGCATCTCACCTCTCGTTGCCATGTCAGCAATCGCGAACTTGCCCCCCGGTTTGAGCACGCGCCGGATTTCCCGATAGGCTTGTCGCTTGTCTGGAACCAGATTGATGACACAGTTGGAAATCACGAGGTCGAAGGAGTTGTCAGGAAAGGGCATGGTCTCAATTTCGCCCTTCTCGAAGGTCACGTTTCCGAAGCCGCCAACGATGGCGTTATGACGCGCCTTTTCCAGCATGGCATCGGTCATGTCCAGTCCTACAACACGCCCGGAACTTCCCACCTTCTTTGCCGCCAGAAAGACATCAACGCCGGCGCCGCTGCCAAGGTCAAGCACGCGCCAGCCCGGCCGAATTTCCATGAACGACAGTGGGTTTCCGCATCCAAGACCCAGCGATGAGCCCTCCGGCAGTGCTTCAACTTCCTTGCTGTCGTAACCATGCGAGAGATCAATGATGTTCTTGTCGACACCGCCACAGCACGAGGTACCTTCGGGACTACAGCAATTGATTTTCCCTTCCGCAACCTCGGCATATTTCTCTCTGACGAATTTCTTGATATCATCCTGTTCGGACATAAATCACTCCACCTATCTGTGCATCTCTCTTCTAGACCACTGATTCCCGGAAGGCCGCAACCTGCCGGTCTATTCCGTCCGCCTTGTACTCGAATTGTACGCCAGCGTGCGTCGACAGTGCGCTCTTTCTCCATTAGCGAGGCAGAACAAATCCTCGATCGCCATAGGTTCCCCGATCTTGAATCCTTGACCGTATTTTACACTGATCATATTCCCGTAGTTGCGCGCCATAGTCTCCAAACTCCAGAGATAGTCGGGCGCTTTGGGTTTCTGCGGATTTAGAAACTGTGACTCGTGCGCACTCAATGCCGCGATCCAACCGTCAAATTGCTCGGTAATGTCGACGACGAAAGTCGGTGATTCTTCCACCGGCAGAAAGTAGTGAAACAACGCCGACACATGAAATGGCTCCCCCGCAATCGGAAGCTTCTTAAATGTGGCATAGTTGCAGGCGTTCACTGCAATACTGCCGGCGGCTAGATGGTCGGCGTGCGATGCGCGTTTGCCGTGTCCACCGCGCGGCCAGGGCGCCAAGAGCAGCGTCGGCTGGTACTTGCGGATCAGCCCCGCCACAATATTACGGTTCTCCGGCGTGTCGACCAGTTTCGTGTCACCAAGATCGAGAGTCTCCAACAGGTCCGTCTTCATGATCTGTGCGGCTGCTAGAGATTCTCTGGCCCTGATTTCTGGTGTCCCTCCGGTGCCCATCTCTCCTTTTGTCAGATAGATGATGCCGGTGCGATAGCCCATCTGCGCCGTCTTAAGCAGCACGCCACCGGTTCCGACTTCGACATCGTCGGGGTGCGCACCGATGGCGATCAGATCATATCGATTTTCACTGCTCATTTTGTGCCTCAAACAAGAATGCCGAGCTTGCGGCTCGGCATTCCCGATTCATTAGTATTTTCCGTCTCGATCTCGCAGATGCTTGTCGTGGAACTTGAGTATGTGCTCGAGCCGATCATAGAGAAACGTACGAGATTGGGCATTAGATCCTTCGTACTTCGAGAACGTAGCCGATTGGTAGTTGATACCTAATGAGGTCAGCTTCTGCTCAAACAACACCGTCTGCTTATTGAACATGTTGACGTCATGATCAGAAGTCTCAAAGTAGAGGTTCTGATTCGTAAGTGCGCTCTTATACGTCGCGTTGTCAAGCCAGCCATACAGGTCGTTGTTAAGCCATTGATCCCACACTGACTGCACAACAGTACCGTGATAGTCGAACGGCAATGAGATTTGTAGACTGCCCAGTCCTGTCGGAGCAGTCTTGGCCGCCGGCGAGAAGGTCGCCGCCATCGAGTAGAACAGGATCTTATAAGGCTTCGCCCGGAATCCGGTCGTGTCTGTCGCCAGATATAGCGAATCGGTAGTGATACCGGACTCGTTCAGGTACGCGCCAAACAACTCCGTGATGCCGCCGAACGAACCGCTCCCATTGAAAGCCAACGGTGCATCGATTGCCGATACCGAGTTAAACAGACTGTCGTTGGTTATGGCAATGCGGATCGCTCCGTAACCGCCGGAAGAATGTCCTCCAATCGCGCGCGATTCCTTCGCAGCGAGAGTCCTAAAACCAGAACCGGGGCGCGTCTCTGTGGTCGTGAGCGTGTCGATCTTGTGAACCAATTCCACCGACATCATATCTTCCCATTTGCCGGCCAGACTCGAATTGGCGTAGAAAGAGCCTCCATAAGGAATCGAAGCATCCGGCATGACGATGAACATCGGCTTAATCTCGCCGGAAGCAATTAGCCGGTCGGCCACTTTGGCTATGCTTGCCGCTAGATAATAGGTTTCATTTCCGTATTCGAAGTTGAATGACGGTTCGCCATCAAACCCTGGAAGGAGATACAGAGTTGGATAGCGCACTCCAATCTTCTCAAAATCATAGCCTGGAGGAGTGTAGACCGCGACCCTTCTCGCCGGATACTGATTCCAGACTGAATTAGTGCTAGTGCCGGTAAGCCCGTCGTACTGATGTGTAAACCAGGCGACCAGACCTGCAGGCGGCGTCTCAGGCACCGCCGGATTGTCACGTTTGACGCAGCCGACTGACAGAATGATGATTGCCAGCAGTGATATTCCAACTATTCTATAGACTGATTTCATCTCTGCACCTCACCTAAAACCGGTAGTTGAGAGCCCAAGTAGAATTGAAGCTCAGGTTCTTGAACTCACCGCCGAAGTTGTCCCAGTACCCATCGTTATTGACGTCGGCCAGAGTGCTGATCGTCCGGCTGCTATATACCACCAACTCCAACGCCGCATCAAACGAGACGCGTTCGTTCAGCTTAAATCCGGCACCGGCGTTGAAGTGATGCTTGGTGCCGGTATCCAGGAAGAGTTGGTTAAAAGTCTCATCGGGAATTGGCGATTGGTCAAACATGTAACCACCGCGGAAAGTCCAACGTTCATTCAGGATTTTCTCCAGACCGACGCTGATCTTGATCTTGTCCTTCCACTGGAACGGAACCGTCACGTCAGTGAACAACGCATCCCATCTTGAGTAATACTTTGTTTGGAACGTCTTGCGATTCTTGAACTTGATCTGAAAATCCTCGAATTCCGACCAACGAGTGTAAACCAGATCTGCCGACACAATCGTTTTCTCGTTCGGGCGATAAGAGAAGCCGACGCCAAACTCGGAAGGCAGCTTCATCTCCACTTCAAACTCACCGCTGTTGCCTATCAACGCGCCCTTGAAAGTGCTATCTACTTCTCTTTGATAGGCGTTAGCCTGCGCATCCATATACAGATGCGCAAAACCGTCATTAAATGGTAAATAGATGCGCTCCTTCGAGTCACCGGTCATCTTGATCTTGGAGGCCGACACATAGTTGGCGCCGATCGTCACCTTCGGACTGACCTTGAATTGCATGCCGACATTCGCACCGACGCCAAATCCATAGCCGTCCACCGAATAGAGCTCTACAAACTTGTCGTAAGGCCTGACATTCAACGGATAGGGATAGGGATTGTCAACCAGACGTACCTGATCGGCAAAAATATCGCCGCGGTTAATCTGCAGACCGACCCCAACAGCCACCCGATCATGCGAAAACTTCATCGCGGCAGTTGGCTGCCAGGTAATGACATCAAAATTGGAGTGGTGGTTTGCATCCGATATCTGCAGCTTGCTGTTGTAAGCAGGGCTCAACTGATACAGATTCATTGTCGTGTTCTGATCGTAACCTTGGAAGAATGCCAGCCCGAACACAAAGTTGTTATCCTTCTTTGGTCGGAAGAACAACGATGTCTCACCCATCAGGTAGCTATCGTCCTTCGAATAACGCTTCTGCCCATCCAAATAGCCAAACCCATAACCGTTGGCCTCGAAATTAGGGGTGACCGTGGATCTCGGTGAAGAAATTTCACCAGTGAGATTAAAAATGTTTTGTTTCAAGAAAGCCAGACCGGCAGGGTTGTAGTAGGCGCCAATACCGTCGTCGGCTATGCCCCGATAGGCGCCTCCCATCGCCTTCGCTCTGGCGCCGACTCCCGAGTACTGCCATCCTCCCGCCAAGGCTGCCCCGGATAAGAGCACGGCAACTATCAGCGTCAGAAGCGCAACTTTCCTAAGTTCCATTATCCTCTCCATATTGAAAGTCATGTGTTATTCCCTTGTCAATTATTGCGTTAACTAAGGTATTTTTTGAACCTTGATACAATCGCCAATCCTCCCACCTAAGAGACGCAAATGCCCCCGAACTTGCGCAAACAGGTTTAGAATATTAAACCGTGTCTCCAGCTTTGTCAACCGATTTTTATCCCTTATCAAAAGCGATAATGTGCCAAAAATAGTCCGGCATCATGCTGCTGTCGCTGTCAGACTTACCGGTATTCAACGCCCCTTTGGCGGCCACAGACCTCGGCTACGCGAGCTGCACAATATTCCCGCAAGTCGGAGGGGCATAACGCTGTCAAAAAAATCAGGAGTTGGTTGTCAGATAGTCGATGCTTTTCCTACTGAGGAGCTTATAATTGCGTATATGAAGAAAATATTGTTCGCATTGGTCATTGTGGCCATTTTGGCCACCACAGGGTACTTGGTCTTCGGATACGGAAGAACCCAGGAAATTTCGCAGGGGATTGCGCGTAAGGTTGTCCTGCCAAAGCGGGGCGATTTACGGGTTACCATTAGCGCCACGGGTCAGGTTCAGCCTGTCAAAACGGTTGAAGTGAAGTCCAAGGCTTCTGGGGAGATTATCGAATTGAACTACGAAGCCGGAGATTACGTCAGCAAAGGCGATCTCCTCTGTCGGATCGATGAGAAGCAGGTCAAGCACGACTTCGACAAGGCTGAAGCCGATCTGGCTGTGGCCGAGGCCTCGGCCAAATTGCAGGAGAAGGAATATAAACGGCAACAGGATCTTTCTAAGCAGCAGTTGATTTCGGAGTCCGCCATGGATGCCGCAGATCTCGCATTGGAGCAGGCCCGTGCCACGGTTGTCAGGACGCGGGCTATCCGCGATGACGCGAAAGAGAACCTCGACGCCACGGTTATCCGTTCACCGATCACCGGCCTGATTCTCAAAAACAATGTCGAAGCCGGGCAAATCATTGCCTCGGGCGTATCCAACTACTCTGGCGGTACGGCGTTGATGCAGATCGCCCAGACCGACTCGGTCTATGTCGTCGCCGACATTGATGAAACCGATATCGGCACGGTTGATGTTGGCCAGAAAGTTCGGGTCGAAGCGGACGCCTTTCCTGATCTCTCTTTCAGCGGCGAAGTGCTGAAAATCGCCCCTGTCGCTCTTGTGCAGCAGAATGTGACGGTCTTTGAGGTCACGACCAAGGTTGACAACTCCGAGCGCAAGCTCAAATCGGGAATGAATGCCAACATCGAAATTGTTACCGCCTTTGCCGAAAACGCTCTTCTGGTTCCCAACTCTGCGGTTAAAGATCCGCGTAAGTTGATGAGTGGCAGCTCCGACACCCAGACCCGTATGGGCGGGCCGCCTATGGGAGGAGAGGGTGGACCACCTCCAGGTGGACCGGGAGGACCGGGAGGACCGGGGGGACCGGGACAGAGCTCCGGAAGCACGCGCGGTGCGTCCTCCCAAATGGGACAGGGTGCCGATGCTAATCGCAAGCTCGTGTTTGTGATCGAAAACGGTGAAGATCAGCCGAGGCCGGTTGTCGTAGGGGTGAGTAATCTCGACTACACCCAGATTCTTGACGGCCTCTCTGAAACCGACAGCATTGATGCCACGCCGACATCGCGACTGGCTGCCGATCGGCAGCAGTTCATGGATCGGATGAGTCGGTTCTCGTCGGTACCGGGGATGAAGAAAACCACTAACACTGGCAAATAGCTCGAGTTCCGTTCCCTAACGGTGGACTGCAAATGATAAGCGCGGTTTGGAATCCCTTCCTGACCGCGCTCTGATTTTGGTCAATAAGTTTCACCAAGGCATTGGCTGACCCTTGCAAGCTTCCCACAGTCTCAGGGGCAGTCGGCACACGGCAAATATCCACCAGAGAAAATATAACTGATCAAGTAGACTACGTCCGAAATGTCCACGGCCGCATCGCAGTTAGCATCACCTTTCAGAAGTGGATTCGGTTGTAATCCTCCCTGGAAAATATAGGAGATCAGATAGACGACGTCGGAGATGTCCGCTTCCATGTCTCCATTGGCGTCACCGCAGACGGACCATCCTATCATCACTCTGAATTGACAGGTATCGATCGCACTGCAACCACTGTTCGCAAACAGATTGAACACTCTGAGGTACTCATTATCGTCCGGAGCTGGAGTGAAAACGAATCTACCGGTCGAATTAACAGCGTAACCGCCGACAGGTGGTCCTCCGAAGGGTACCACAGTATATGTGATCTTGTCGCAAGTATCCGGATCATGCGCCGCGAACGGAAACTCATAAATGTCGTCGGCCTTTATATAACCAGTCAGAATCGGGCAGTTTATGAATTCGGCTGGTGTATCAATCCAATTTACGGTGAAAGCGAACTGATCGGTCATACACCCACTATTAGTGACAATTGCAGTCACCGCTGTGACTCCACAGGCCGGATCTGGTAGCAGCGTAAATTGCCCGGTAGTCGGATTCATATCGCCAACTGATGAGGAAAATTCCAGCGGGCCCTTCCCGCACTTTCCCTCTGGATCCTCTGCCCGAAAGGTGAACTTGAATTCGGAGCAGTGGCTGGCGTTCTCCACTGCATTGGGCGTGTTCGTGAAACGGGGATAGCCGCAGGGTAGTACATGGACCGGAAAAATCGCATCGGGCGCATCCGGAATGGTGGTACTCGTGTTTGGCTGCCCTTGGAAGGTCGGAGCATATGGTGCGCCATCGTCGAACATCCAAACTCCGTCGGGCTCGAGATGCACATTGTCGATACTCAATTGACCGCCGAGCTCACCGCCACAATAAAGGTGCAGCCTCAGATCGTAGCACTTCGTTGAAACGGCATGGGCAGGAAACGGACTTGATGAAGCAGTCCCTTGGATCAGAATGGTGTTGGACACTGCATCCACCGTGACCTGCAAACGATCAGGATCAAAAGTCCCGACCGCATCTCCCCACTCCTGCACATAGTGGGGTCTTCCTATTGGAACATTCCCGTAAGGAGTCTTAAAACTGAAAGTCTTTCCCGGACAGCTTAAACTAAGGCCGATTGACAGGCGAGACAGAGGCGCGTCGTTTGTGATCCAGATCTCGAAAATGTTGTTTTCCCAGCCTAGCCAAGGCGAGTCATCACCCGCTGGTGCGGGGTTAATCTTAATCGTCACATCCCCGTTGCCACTTGCAAATGCCGCTGCGGACAACAACACTGCCAGCCCCAAAACCAAAACGAACGTACGTAATTTCATAACCATACCCTCCAGGCTTTCCGGTCGCCAAAGCAGGACTGCCACCATCCCAGGCGGCTCTGCTTTGGATGTTCTTATCTGCAGATAAGAACATACCCCAAATAAGGATAAAAGTCAAGAGGTATTTAAGACTGCTTGCAAAACCTGACACCAGACGCCTTACGCGACGAGAGTAGTCCGTTTTGTTCTTGGTGTCGACTATGGCTTTCCGGCGCTTTTCACCACATCAAAACAAACTGGCACGGCATCGGGTTTTGCAGCGCTGGTGTTCGGTCGTCCCTGAAACGTTGGTTGGAATCCTTCCGTGTCGTACATTGTCCAGCTTCCGGCAGGCGGGAAGAAGATGTTGTCAACACAAAATCCCCCCGGCGTCGGTCTTTCGCTGGCAGGAATCCGAAACTGCAGGGAATAGCAGAGGGTCGATTGCTTGTGTTTTGGGAACTGAAGATCACTGGCGGCGCCACCAATCATGAAGGAATCGACAGTCGCCCCCGGCGCTTCGGCGCGCTTAACCTTCAGACCGCCAACATCAAACTTGCCGGCAACGTCCTCCTCTTCCTTAATCAGCGGATTCTTCACGGGTGCGCTACCATACGGCTGCAGCCAGCGAAACGCCGCCTGCGACCTGATCTCAAATCCCAAACTCATTCCGACTAGGGGCGCTCCGTTGGCGATCCAAATCTCCAGCGTATTGGTAGCGCCGATAATCGCCTGATCCTTGCCGCCATTGAGATGAACCTGCACATCACCCTGCTGCGCTTGTCTATACTCGGCAAGCACCTTCTGAGGAACTGCGGATACTGGTTTTGAGGTCGGCTGCGATTTCACTTGCTGACCGTTGGCCACAACTGTCAGGCATATTGCCATCAATACAGCGATTGGCAACAGAGCGGATTTTTTCATTAGTATCTCCTTTGTAATCGAATAACAAGCGCCAGATTTCACAATAGTGCCAAGCAGGTGTTGCAGTCAAGCGGTATTGCTTCTGCATACTTTGTTGGTCACACAGTGTTATACATCGGGCATTCCCCCGCGAACCTCAATTCTGCTTTGTTCATCACGGCAATCCTCTTATCTTCGCAGAGTGACTTGCGGTCGGTAGGGGGGATCGATGCGGTTCGCCGGTGGGAAGTAGCAAATGAGCTTCATTACTATCCTTGGTCTCGCTCTCGGTCTGGCAATGGACGCTTTTGCCGTCTCCGTCGCCGTCGGCTCTCGTTTGGACCGGTTAGCTCCCCGTCCGCTCTTTCGCCTTTCTTTTCATTTTGGACTATTTCAGTTTATGATGCCGATCATCGGCTGGTTTGTCGGCAGTCAGATTGCCCGCTACATTCAGCACTACGATCATTGGCTGGCGTTTTTGCTGCTGGCATATATCGGCGGCAAAATGATCTGGGAATCATGGAAACATGACGAAAAAAGGGAGTCGCTGACCGACCCTACACGCAAGTGGTCGTTAATCATTCTGTCGGTAGCAACGAGCATCGACGCGCTGGCCGTCGGACTGTCAATGGCTCTCCTCAAAGTAGCCATTCTCTTTCCCAGCGTGATCATCGGGATTGTCGCAGCCGCTATGACGGCGGTTGGTATGGTTTTTGGTCGCAAACTGGGAGCGCGCTTCGGAAAGAAGATGGAGTTTGTCGGAGGTTTGATTCTAATCGCCATCGGAGTCAACATCGTCGTCGGACATCTCGGCTGACATTTGCTTTGTCAAAATGATCCGGCAGCCGTATACCTAAATCAGGAGACACACACGGTGTCGGTTGACAGCAATCAGCGCCGGTAATAGAAGGAGTCAATATGAAAAAACGCAAAATCACCGCGGACGATCTTCTCAAAATCAAATTCGTCGAGAGTGTGGCCATATCGCCCGACGAGACGGAGATAGCACTTACAGTGAAAGTCGTTGCCGAGGACAAGAAAAAATATCACTCGCACATCTATATGATAGGCGCGGACGGTGACAACCTCCGACAATTCACTTTCGGGGAAGTCTCCGATTCGCACCCGGTTTTTTCGCCCGATGGCAAATGGATCGCCTTTTCCTCCAAACGCGGAGAAAAGAAAGGCCTATATCTCATGCCCAGGCGCGGCGGTGAAGCCAGACTGCTGGTTGAGAAGGACGGCTCGCTTTCAGGCCTCTCCTTCTCTCCAGACTCCAAGAAGATTCTCTGTATCTTCCAGCAGGCGGATGAGGTTCCCAAGTCCAAGGACGGCAAGAAAGAAGCCCCCGTTTATCGTCACATCACGCGATTGTTCTACAAAATGGACAACGCCGGTTTCTATCCCAAAGAAGAAGGACAGATCTGGACTTTCGATCTCGCCGATGGCAAAGGCACACAACTCACCAGAGGCAGTCGCGGCAAAGAGGCGCCGATTTATTCGCCAGACGGCAAATGGATCGCCTATGTCACCAACATCCAGAAGAACCAGGATGTCGATTCTGATCTGCAGGACCTCTTCATCATACCGGCTCATGGTGGCAAGGCGCGTCGCATTCCCACACCGACCGGCCCGATCGCCAAACCGCAGTTTTCCCCTGATGGCAAATGTCTCGCTTATCTTGGCCATGCCAATCCGAACGATTCCTGGGGCGTGACCAATTATCATGTCTGGAAAGTGCCGGTGCGCGGTGGGGAAGCGGTTGACTTGACCAAGAAACTCGACCGCATGGCATACGACCTGACAATCTCCGACACCGTCGAGGGACACGAAGGTGCGATGCTGCACTGGTCACCTGACGGCAAGCACATCTATTTCGTGGTTTCTGATGCCGGTTCGACGCATCTCTATCGCGTCACCAGTTCCGGCAGCAAGGTTGAGCCGGTCGTGACCGGTAAGCTGCACATTATGGGAGCTTCAGTCAGCGGCGACGTCAGTAAGGCGGCACTGATTGTGTCACATCACACGATGCCTGCGGAAGTACACTTGTTCGATCTGCATGCGCGATCCAAACTGCAGCGATTGACGAACTTCAACAAGAAGCTCACCGACGAAGTTCAACTCATCAAACCGGAAGAAGTAATTGTCCGAGGTCGTGATGTCTACCCGGTTCACGGTTGGATCATGAGACCGCCTGATTTCAGCGCGAACAAAAAGTACCCGTCCGTACTCGAAATTCACGGCGGCCCGCGTGTACAGTACGGCAACACCTTTTTCCATGAATTCCAGTTCCTTGTCGCGCAGGGCTATGTTGTCTACTTCGCGAATATCCGTGGCGGTCAGGGATATGGCGAAAAACATGCCGACACGATCACCAACGCCTGGGGCACGGTTGACTATGACGACTGCATGGCGTTCGCGGACTATATGGAACAGCAACCGTATATCGATAAGAAACGGATGGGCGTCACCGGCGGAAGCTACGGAGGTTACATGACCAACTGGATTGTAACGCAGACGAATCGCTTCAAGGCGGCAATTACGCAGCGATCGGTTGTCAACATCGCCTCGATGTTCGGCTCTTCCGACATCGGATTCGCCATTCCCAAAGAGATCTTTGGGACACCTTTCAGCAATCCCGACGGTTACCGCAAAATGTCCCCGATCACTTACGTCAAAAACATCCGCACACCGTTACTCATCTCGCACTCCGAGCAGGATCTGCGCTGTCCGATCGAACAGGCAGAGCAATTGTTTATCTCGCTTAAAATGCTTGGCCGGACGGTTGAGTTTATTCGTTTTCCCGAAGAACCCCATGGCCTTTCGCGCTGCGGTCGTCCCGATCGCCGCAAGGCGCGATTGGAATGGTTCAAGAAGTGGTTTGATCGATATCTGAAAGGGAAGAGGTGATGGCTGCGGGTAGCGCCGGTGGGGGAGCTGCTGCGGCCGCCGCAGTTGCAGCCGCACGGAGACACAGAAGATTCTTGTTTGTACGGGAGATACTATCAATGGTTGAAGCGATTTCGTGCCCACTCTGTGGCAAAGGCAAGATGTTGCCGCTCATGACAGAACGCAGCACCAATTGGGTTTGTAGCCAGCCGGAGTGCGCCTACATGATCCACCAGCACGGCAGTGACAATAAGAGAGTCTGGAAAGGACAGGCCAACAAAGAACAGCCACAGCAATATGATGGCTGGCTTCAGGCGCCTTGAAAAGCGCTTGAATTCACTCCAAATCGTCCACACTTTCGGGGCACGGCTTCCGCGCCCCTTTCTATTTGACCCTTAAAGGGTTCGGATAACCACCCCCGCTCAATAGGGAACACTGTTCCATCGACACGGTTCTTTTTTCCGCTTCCCACTCAATAATTTCGCAACTGTTCCGATATGAAAATTAGCGGAACGCATTTCGAAATTGAAATTGGCTCACTTAGGGATTGATAGGACTTTGAAAGTAGTATCCAGTCATCAGCGACGAGTACTTGCCGACAATGACATCCCGGTCGCGTTAGGAGTGTTGCTCGACTCGTTAGCCGGCATTTTAACACGTGACGTGTTTCAGGTTGAAATCAACCGTCGCCTGGGAGCGCTCTTGCGAGTGGCCGGAATTGAACTGCAAATCGTTCCGCACGAAACAGAACCGGTCGGCAGCGAACGCACAAAACCTAACCGAGCAGGATTGTCAGTTCAGTTTGTTGACGGCGACTATGATCTGCTATTCACATTCGGGTTGGCACAGCTATCCGAACGTTCCAAGCAAGGCGTCTATGACACTGCAATCACGGTCCTCACTGACTATCTGGAAACCGTGTCACTGTCCGGACCGGTTGTCCTACAGCGCTTCCGACGTCAGACGAGAGAGGGAAGAGGCCAACTTCTGTCTGAGGAGAACAAAACTCCGATTGCGGAGTCCGTAAGTGATGCCTCCACAATGCCGAGTCTCTCCGAGACAGCTTCGACGGTTTACACGCCGCCATACAATGCCGCAAGATTCGCGCATCGGTTACGCAATCTACTAACGGCGATCATGTCGGGAAGCAGCCAACTGGCATCTACCGATCAATCACGTTTCGATTCCGATGATCTCCTGCTGGTCAAAACGATTGAGAACGCCTCCGTGTTGCAGGAGGAATTGATCAGGCGATATCTGATGACTTATGACTCCTTGCGCCTGACTCTGCGGTCGCTTGATCTTGGCGTCGCTCTACGTTCAGCCGTAGAGTGGCATGATTCAGAATACGGTTGCCAGACAGAGATAACTGCCGAAGGAGACCGAACCGAAGTCACTTCTGACTCCGAAATCCTCAGACAGATCATCGTTGAGGTTTTGAGAAACGCGCATGAAGCTTCTGGTGGCGAAAAAGTAACGCTGCGCTGGAGCGTGGCCGATCGACAGGCACTGATCATGATCAAGAACCAAGGCAACATCAACAACACCGATCTCGATGGTGTCTTCAGTCAGCCGTTCTACACGACTAAGATTGGGCATGCCGGATTGGGGCTTAGCATCGCCCGCCGTTATGCCGGCTACCTCGGAGGCGTCATCAAGGGGCTATCGCTGCGCGGCTACACCGTTGTAACGATCTGCCTGCCTTTGACTCAGAATAGAAACATCAGTCTACATAAAGAAAGGGAATCGCAATGTCCTCCATACTAGTCGTCGATGATGATCAGAATCTCGCAACGGCGCTCAGAGTGCTGTTAACCCACAACGGCAATGTCGTCGATGTCGTCCATACCGCTACCGCCGCCAAGGCGATCCTGGAGCAACGGATGTTCGATTTGGTTATTACCGATTTGCGAGTATTCGACGAGTCGGGACTCGACCTCATCGAGACCGTCAAGACCGTTACCCCGGATACGGAAGTTATTATGATCACCGGCTATGGCTCGATCGACACAGCCGTTGAGGCGATCAGACGTGGCGCTGCGGATTATCTGACCAAACCCTTTGAGGATGCGGAACTGTTGGTGGTCGTGGAAAAGGCACTCAACCATAAGAAGATGAAAAGTGAGCTGAAGCACTTGCGCAAGGCCTTTGCTGAGAGCTACAGCTTCGACAACATCATCGGCAACTCGCTGGCTGTCAGGAAAATCATCGATGTCGTCAAGCAAGTCGCGCCGCAGGACATCAACGTGCTGATCTGGGGCGAATCTGGTACCGGCAAAGAGCTTTTTGCCAAGGCGATTCACAACAACTCCTCGCGCCGCGAGGCGAAGTTCGTCGCCATCAATTGCTCGGCTATGCCCGACCTGCTACTCGAATCAGAGCTATTCGGGCATGTCAGAGGCGCGTTTACTTCGGCCATTTCCAACAAGAAGGGGCTCTTCGAGGAAGCCAACGGCGGAACCGTATTCCTCGATGAAGTCGGCGACACTTCACCATCCCTGCAAGCCAAGTTACTACGAGTTCTGCAGGAAGAAGAAATCCGACCCGTCGGCTCCAATCAGACCTGCAAAACCAACGTGCGAGTGATCGCCGCCACCAACAAGAGCTTGGAATCGCTGGTGTCGCAGGGCAAATTCCGCGAAGATCTCTACTATCGTCTCAACGTGATTTCCATCAATCTGCCCGCGCTGTCGCAGCGTCGCGAGGATATCATTCCATTGGCCAATCACTTCCTGCACAAATACTGCAAGCATTTCAACAAATCAGTCATGCGTCTGACCGACAGCGCCTGTGACAAGCTGATCAATCACGAATGGCCGGGGAACGTCCGCGAACTGGAAAATACCGTCAAACGCGTCGTGGCGTTGTCGAACGCCGAAGTGATCGATGTCGACAGTCTCTTCCTGATGAAACCGATGCCTAAGATCGAACCAACGAATGGTGACAAGCAGGACGCAGCTCTCAGCAACGTCTCGCTGGTCGATATGCAGCGCGAGCACATTCTCAGGAGTCTGAAAGAAAACAGATGGAATTACTCCATCACCGCCGGCAAACTGGGAATCGGGCGCACTACCCTGTGGCGCAAAGTGAAAAAATATAGCATTGCCAAAGAATAGCTTTCGCCGGCCGATGCCGGCTAGAAGGGGCTGAACCGTGAGAACGTCTTCTACTAACGTCAAGCTGTTTGCTATCCTGGCGTTCACAGGAGCGATCTTCGCCTTCGTTATGCTCTGGTCATTCCATGTCCAGAATCAAATGCTGGAGCGAAATCTGGCTCAAGAGCGGAGAGCAAGTGCTGCTATCGTCAACAGAGTAATCGACGGCAGTAGCGCGGCACTTCTGTCATTTGCCAGAGACTACAGCCGCTGGGACGACATGGTACAGTTTGTCTCAACGAGAGACCAGAAATGGTCAAAGGTCAACATCGAACCGGAATTAGGATTGAGCGACGTTGATGTTATTTGGATCTGCGACACTACTGCCTCGCCGATTTATGGAGTCGACATCTCGGGCGACAGCCTGGCCTCGGCCTATCCTCTCTCTGCAGAGGATCGTGATAGCATTGTCGGTAACAACAGGTTCCATCATTTCTTTGTTCGCTCTCAGTGGGGACTGGTTGAAATCCAGCAGGCGCCGATTCAGCCGACGGCTGATACACTCCGACAGTCGCCGGTGAGGGGCTATTTCATAGTCGGGAGGGTTTGGTCATCGGCGCACCTCGAACGCTTTTTCCAACTCGCCGGCTCGCAACTCAGCATCGAGTACTCAGACGAGCGCATGGATTCGCTCGCAACTCAGGGTATTCACGACGCCACTGTAAATACCTCCAATCCATTAAAAGACCTGCGCGGACGGACCACGGCCTATCTGATTGCGAAGAAGGACCTTACCGACTGGCAAAATTTCCGCCACCTTCTTCTCACGCAGATGGATCTGATGCTCGGCCTCTTGGCGATCGTATTGATCCTGCTCGTGCTCTCTCTTTACTTCTGGGTCAGTCGACCGTTGACGGCTGTTTCTCGCGGTCTCGAACAGGAAAACCCCGAATCCCTTGGCTCGCTTCTCCGACAAAATTCCGAATTCGGCAGACTGGCTCGCTTGGTAAGCGAGTCGATAGCCCAGAGGCGCAGTTTCGTCGAAGAAATCATCGAACGTCAGAAAGCACAGGCAGCTCTGCGCGGGTCAGAAGAACGCCTCAGCGCCATTACCGGCTCTGCCAAAGACGGCATCATCATGCTGGACGCTGATGGCAATGTCTGTTTCTGGAATCCGGCAGCCGAGCAACTGACCGGGTACTCGGCCGACGAAATCATGGGTCGTCCTTTCCATAATGTGGTTGTCCCTACTCGCTACCCTGCCGATTCTCATGCGACATTCCCTGACAAGCGGAAGACATATCTGGACGACTCGCTTGGCAGTACCCTGGAATTGAAGGCGGTACGCAAGGACGGCGTTGAGGTGCCCATCGAAATCTCTATGTCCAGTTCAATCTTGTCAAATCGGCAGTATGCAATTGTCATCATACGAGACATCACCGAGCGCAAGTGGGTCGAAGATTCGCTCCGCCGTTCGGAGATGAAGTTCCGCACGCTATACGATTCGACCAGCGACGCGGTAATGCTGGCAGACGAAAGCGGTTTTCTCGATTGCAACAAGGCTGCTCTGGCGATCTTCAGTTGCGCGACTCGCGAAGAGTTTTGCGCCAAACATCCTTCCGATGTATCACCGCCAAAACAACCGGACGGAACTGATTCCCTGACGCTGGCAAATCAGCATATCGCCACGGCGATGGAAAAAGGCAGTAACCATTTTGAGTGGATTCACAAGAGGGTCGACACCGGCAAGACGTTTTATGCCGATGTGCTGCTCAATGCTATGGAACTGGACGGCAAACAGGTCGTCCAGGCGGTTGTCCGCGACATCACCGAGCGCAAGCGTACCGAGAAAGCCATGCGGGAGAGCGAGTCGCTCTATCGGGGGCTTATTGAAACGACCGGCACCGGTTATGTAATTGTGGATTATAAGGGCATGGTTGTTGATGCAAACCCCGAATACGTTCGTCTCACCGGCCGTCTGAAACTGGACGAGATACGCGGCAAGAGCGTTGTTGACTGGACCGCCGACTATGATGAGGAGAAAAATGCCAAGGCGGTCGAAAAGTGTATCAAGACAGGACGAATAAAAAATCTAGAAATTGACTATGTAGATCCCAACGGCAAAATCACTCCCGTTGAAGTTAATGCCACAGTAATAGAAACAAGCGGAACACCCATAATCCTTTCAATGTGCCGCGATATCACCACGCGCAAGCAGGCCGCGGGAGCGCTGCGGGAGAGCGAGTCAAGACTACAGGCAATCTTCAATAAAGTGGCAACGGGAATCTTTATCATTGACTGTGACACTCGGGTCATTCTTGACGCTAATCAGACTGCCATGGAAATGGCCGGATTGCCCCGAGAAATGGTCATTGGACAGATCTGTCACTCATTGGTTTGTCCCGCCTTGGCCGGCAAATGTCCGGTCAAAGACCTCGGTCAGAAAATAGATCACTCTGAACGGAAACTTCTTCATGCTGATGGACATCAAATTGACATCTTGAAAACTGTTCACCCCATTAGCATTGGCGGAAGGGATTGTTACCTCGAGAGTTTTATTGACATCACCGAGCGCAAGCAGGCCGAAGTGGAATTGCGAGAGAGCGAGGAGCGCTTCCGTACTCTCGTCAAGAATCAAGGCGAGGGCATTAGCATTGTCGATGTCGACGAGATAATTACTTTCGTCAATCCTGCTGCCGAGCGAATATTCGACGTCGAACCGGGAACGTTAATCGGGAAATCGTTGTTCGACTTTGTCGATGACGATGGCCTGGCGATCATTCGCGCGCAGACCGAAGAAAGATCACGGGGAAGCAACGGCAGCTATGAACTTGAGATCATTCGTCCCAGCGGTGAACGTCGCTCACTCCTGGTGACTGTTACAGCGCAGCATGATGACCAGGGACAATATCTTGGCTCGTTTGGCGTTTTCCGCGATATCACTGAGCGCAAGCGTGCGGACGAAGAGCGCAGCAAGTTCATGTCGGTTATCGACAGCGCCCCCGAAGCGATAGCGGTGCTGAACGCCGACGGAACCATTCTATATGTCAATCATGCCTTTGAAACGATCAGCGGCATGGAATCAAATCAAGCGATAGACCGGCACTACGAAGCGCTGGCGCAAAAACTGTATGCCAATATAGACTACGTTATTCCGTGGGAGAGAGTACAGGCAGGCGAGTCGTGGACCGAGACC
>CAIYYT010000073.1 GCA_903930455.1 uncultured bacterium
ATCAGATGCAGGATCAAATCCTTCGGCCCTACATGCGCTGGGAACTTGCCGTTGACAACAACCTTAATTGTGCCGGGCACTTCGACATTGAGTACCCGTCCCAGCGTCCAGACCGATGCCATTTCCGTAGCGCCGATGCCGAATGCAAATGCACCCAGTGCGCCATGGCTGGTCGTATGGCTATCGGTGCCGACCACAACATAACCCGGGCGGACATAGCCGTATTCAGGCAGAATCTGGTGGCAAATCCCCCCTTCGTCGCCGCGGATGTCATGGAACTTGCCGATTCTCTGCTTGGCGACCAAGTCCCGGAGCTTTTTCTGATTCGTTGCCGTCTTCGAGCTCTCGGCGGGAACTCGGTGGTCAAGAATGATGGCGATCCGATCCGGATTCCAGACCTTCGCCTCCATGCCCGTGCCCTTGTATATCTCATTAAACTGGTTCAGTACCAGAGCGCCATTTTCGTGCGACATTGCCAGATGGACTTCCGGCTCCACCACGTCGCCAACTGCGACCGATGGTTTGCCGCAAGCTCTGGCTATCACTTTCTGAACGTAGGTCATTCCCATTGTTTGTACTCCTTGCGTGATGTTTTCCTATTCAGACTCGATCAGATCGCCTTCTTCTCTTTCAGCGCCTTTTGTTCATCTTTGGAATAACCAAGCTGACCGAGAATCTCCTCCGTATGAGCCGACAAACGCGGTGGAGGTGCGTCGATATTCGCGGGCGTCCTAGAGAATTTGGCGGAAAGATTGAAAATCTTGATATTGCCGATCTGAGGCTCCTTGATGTCCACGATCGTCTGCCGGTACCTGACCTGCTCGCTCGTCAATGCTTTTCCCAGCCCGACGATATCTCCGGAAGGGATTCCTTTTTCGTTCAGCAGATCGACCCAATATTCGGTCGTGTTCTGCGTCAGTTTTTCCTCCAATATCGGCGTCAGTAGCTTGCGATTGGCCTTACGCGTATCGCGCTCCTGAAAGCGGGGATCGGTCTTGAGTTCCGGCAAACCGACGGCATCGGTAAGGTCTTCCCATTGTTTCTGCTGGTTGGCCGCGATATTGATATTGCCGTCCTTGGTACGGAATGCGCCGGAAGGAGCCGCAGTGAAGTTGTCGTTGCCCATAGGAATCGGGTCCTTGCCGCCGATCAACAGATTGGCTGCCACCCATCCCATCAGGGGCATGATAGAGTCAAGCAGGGCGATGTCGATAAATTGCCCTTCGCCGGTTTTCTCGCGATAGTAAAGGGCTGCCATAATCGCGAATGCGGCATTGAGACCCCCAACCGTGTCGCAGACGGGAAAGCCTGCCCGCAGAGGATGAAGTCTCTCGTCACCGTTGACATCCATCGCCCCCGATAATCCCTGGATGATCTGATCATAGGCCGGTTTGTGCGCATCGGGGCCGGTTTGACCAAATCCGGAAATCGCACAGTAGATGATGCGTGGATTGATCTTGCAGATGTCCTCATATCCAAACCCGAGCCGAGTCATAACGCCCGGTCGGAAATTCTCCACAACGACATCAGCGGTCTTGAGCAGTTTGCTGAATACTTCTTTGGCTTCTACAACCTTCAGGTTCAACGTCAGCGACTTCTTGTTGGCGTTTTGTGCAAGGAAACTCGTTCCCATCAATTCCTTGTTGAGCTTCGGCACGTTGCCCAACTTCCGCGCCAGATCGCCGCCATCAGGCACTTCGATCTTGATGACTTCCGCACCCAGGAGAGCTAAATGCAGTGTCGCAAATGGACCTGACAGCACATTGGTCATGTCGATTACACGAATGTTCTCCAACAGTTTCATACTATTTCCTCACACTCATCCTTTCTTGAAATCAACAATTGATCCCGTCTTCATAACCAATCCCGGTAAGTCGCGACCAAAATATACGCCCACGTTGCGCGCAACCTCCAACAAACTGTTAAGCTGAATATCGCGTCGAAATCCCATGCGTTGCAGCGAATGCACGAGATCCTCGGTGGAGACATTTCCAGAAGGCATTTTGGTGAAAGGACATCCGCCAAGGCCACCGAAAGCCGATTCAAAATAGGTGACACCTGTTTTCAGAGCTGCGTAACAGTTGGCCATCCCGAGACCATACGTATTGTGAAAGTGACAGGCCATCTCTACCGACGAATCCAAATCGCGGACGGCGCCAAACAACTCTTCCACTTGAATCGGATGGGCATGTCCAGCCGTGTCGGCGAGACTGATGTTTTTAATGCCTGCCGAAAGATACTCTTTCACAATGCCCAGCACTTTGTCCGCAGCTATCGGCCCTTCGAAACCGCACCCAAATGCCGACTGCACTGACACCTGCACACGCTTCCCTTCACCCAGAGCTTTCTTCGCCATCGGCACGATTCGGCTGAGGGCTTCCGATGTACTCATGCCGGTGTTCTTCATACTGTGGGTCTCGCTGGCCGAAACTCCCATGCAGAACATCTCCACACCGCAGCCCATCCCGCGGTCGAATCCTTTTTCGTTTAACACCAAGCCGGAAAGGATCACGCGATCCTGCTTCTTGCCGGGAGCCGTGTAGTGAGCGAATAACTTGTCGGTATCAGCCATTTGCGGCACTTTTTCGGGATTTACGAAAGAGCCAAGCTGGATGATATCGATACCGCTCACCAGAAGCTGATCGATCCAGAGAATTTTCTCCTCAAAGGGGACCGCCGTTTTTTCGACCTGTAAGCCGTCGCGAGGACCTACTTCGTGGATAACGATTTTTCCGATTTGCATGATCTTATTCTATCCTCTGGTCAGTTTCTCAATTCGAAGTTAATGCTCTTGATCCGAGTTGACGTCAATCAGGCAGCATCTCGCAATCGGCCTTGTTGGGGGGAAGGAAAGCAGAATTCTTTCGATGCGCCATCGGTAGCCTAGCAGCCAGGTGACGTTTTTTCACGGCACAAATATCAGGCTATTTTCTGCGTTTGTCAAGCTTAGTCAATTGGTGATTCGGTTACAGTGTGCGGCAAGAGCGCTTCTCAGCCCTGAAGCAACATATGCGCCCGCAACTGTTTGACTAATAATCGGTTACGACAGCTTCGCCATCAACCATCTTGGTGGTCTGTCCGGACATCACAAAACGACGCCCAGATAAGTCGCCAACTCCTACGATCTCCGCCGCGATGTGAATTCAACATACCCCACAAACGATGAAGCCGCACCGGTATGGTAGCGGCTTCACGTTTGCCTCCCATTTTTCCCAAACGCCTCAGGTCTCGATCCCGAGGCGTGCACACAAGTCATTCTAATCTTCTGAACCGCACCAGATCAAATTGTTATATCCATTGACACCACTCGAATTAACCATGAGACATGTGAAATTCCAGCCACTTCCGCTTTGTCCCGGTTTGCCCAGTTTCTGATACTTGGAACTCGATACCGAAAAGCTGCGGCTATTCAGCATCCCATCGTGTCGCTCCCGCACAGACGCCTTCAATACTTCGCCGGTCGGTTGGCCGGTGGTGGGATCAATCGGCGTTGCCGACAGCTCGCCGGAAGCGGTGAAAGCAACCTCGTAGTTCCCTGAACGACTCAACCGCGCCGTCTGCACCAGATGCACCGGACCGGTTACATAGAGATAGTCGGTCGGGCCGGAAGAACAGAACGGCTTGGGAATTGCCTGATTGAAATTAATTACAAAATCCTGTGTCCGCACTTCAACCACACGCGGGACTACATTTACCAAATTGAGAATCATCGCGTGGCCGTCTGTGCCGATCGGCACGTCTTCCGTCACATTCCCCAGCGGTCCTCCGATCAACTGACGCAATTCTGGCGGAAAACCGTTATAGATGATTGCCGGGATCGTTCTGAATGGCGAGGCATTAATCTGATCAGTGGGAATCATCGGCGTGGCCGGATCAAGCAGACCGCTGCGCATAAAGTCGGCTATCACGAACTGTTCCGCAACCTCCCAGCTTACGACCTGATGGTCGGTCGTACCCGGTATCAAGACATCAAGATGCGCATTGCCTATAGTCCAGTTACCGACTTTGAATAGCCTCAGATGAAAACGCATTCCTTGATATGGGCCGCACGCCAATTGAATCGCGCTGCCGCTCCAACCTCGGGCGACACAGAACCTGTCGGGAGCATTCCCGCCCCCGGGGGCGGCTGTTAGCGCCGCACTCTGTCCGATGGTAGCGCCATACGCTGTTTGCATGTCGCCGATAGCATCATCCCAGGTGGAGTTAAATGGTGCTTCCGCCGGAAATCCCAAAGCAGTGCGGTCGCCGCTCAAAGACAAAAGAGCGGCACGGATGTCGCGCGGGTCAGCCTGACCGAAGAAGATCAGATTGATCGGGTCTTGTGGCTCGCCGGTGAAATTCGTCCCCGTGTAAGGCCAAAACTGGATGGCGTCTTTGCCAATTTGCGCAGTTACCAGCGGCGATGGCACATATCCTCTTACATCCGGAATGGGTGCCGCCAACAAAGTGGCCATTTCGTCATCCGGCGTTTCAACGGTTGTTTTGGTAATCGGGTCGATAGATTTCTCGCACCCCGCCACCAGCAGGCCCAGCAGAGCCAGAACGATCGTTAGCAGTTTGATTCCTCTCATGTTACACCTCTCCTCAGAGTTTAAGGGTTAGTTCTTACTGCCATTTGTAATCGACCACCTTGTCAAGTCGATCTTCGAACGCAGGGTATAATTGCAAACCGGATGCCAAACTCCACCAAAAAGCCATAGCCTATTGTCGGGCAACAAGAATGGCTCTATCCATGGCCGACGTGAAAACGACATCACATGGCTATCGAATAGCCATTGGCGTGTACTTAGTGGATAGCTGGGCTCCAGTCGCGATTGACCTTGACTGGCAATCTGGACATTTGCATATTCGAGACAACAAACTTGGTGCCGTTCTATTTGGGTGACTATGTCTGAAGAACAAAGCCTGCAGCGTTTGCAGGCAGCTCTCGAAGAACTCAAGAGTATCAACCGCGTGGTCGACCGAGTCTGCCGCGCGCGTGAGACCAATCACATCATGTCGATCATCATCGACGAACTGATTGCTCTCACCGGCGCTAGCCAGGGAGTCGTCAACTTATTGAAGCCGCAAGAGAATGACTCCATGACCACTGTCATACGCGGCAGCCAGACCACTCCCGACGAGATTCCCTACAAAGTAGGCAGCATGGTCGCCGGCTGGGTGCTCAAGAACAATCGTATACTCAAGGTTGACGATCTCGACAATGACGACCGTTTCCGTGGGCTGTCATCCGAGAGCGGCCGGTTCAAGTCAATCTTTTGTTGTCCTATGGTAGTGCGCGGCGAAACGATTGGGATGACCAGTCTGGTTCGCGATGCCGAGCGCGGGGCGTTTAGCGATGACCAGTGCCGTCTGGCCGGAATCATTGTCTCGCAGTCGGCGCATATCCTCCGCAACGTATTGCTGATGAGTGAACTGGCTCGTAAGAACGAGTTGCTCGAACTCTCGCAACGGAAACTGCATGAGGAAAATGTCCGCCTCAAGGCGGAACTTGACGTTACCTTCGCCTTCGAAAACATCATCGGCAAATCGCAAGCTCTGAAGAATGTGCTGACATTGGCATCCAAGGTTGCCGCCAACAACTCGCCGCTTCTGATAACCGGGGCTACCGGCACCGGCAAGGAAGTGATGGCGCGCGCTATTCATTACAACAGTGATCGGCGTCGCAAGCCGTTTGTCGTCAAGAATTGCGGTATCAAGACCGAGTCACTTCTGGAAGCCGAGCTGTTCGGCTATGTCAAAGGCGCATTCACCGGCGCTGACAAAGACAAACCCGGACTGTTTCGCGAAGCCGACGGTGGTTCGATCTTCCTCGATGAAATCGGTGAAGCGCCAAGTTCAACGCAAGTGGCGGTACTGCGTGTTATCGAGACCGGGGAGATCAGGCCGGTTGGATCGGCAAAGACAGAGTATGTCGACGTGCGCGTAATCTCGGCCACCAATCGCGATCTCAAGGAGGAGATCAAGAAAGGCGCTTTCCGCGAGGATCTGTTCTATCGTCTGAATACCTTCACGATCGAACTGCCATCACTCGCCCAGCGGCGGGATGACGTTCCTTTGCTCGTGCACCATTTTCTCGCCAAACTGCGCATCAAATTGGGCAACGAGAATCTGTCGATCACCGCACGAGCACTGGAAGCTCTCGGTCGCTATTCTTGGCCGGGCAATATCCGGCAGTTGGAAAACGAAGTCGAACGCGCGGCTGTAGTCAGCCATAACGATGGTGAGATAGACATCAACGATCTCTCCGCAGAGATCATCGGCGCTGCCGCGGTTGAGCAACCGGCGTTTCGCAACAAGACCGGCAAGCTGCGTGATATTGTCGAGGAAGTCGAACGCGAACTAATCATTGCCACGCTGAAAGAGAACAACGGCAATATCCTCAGAAGCTCAGCTGTCCTTGGTCTGACGCGCAAGGGGTTGAAAGAGAAAATGGCGCGGTACGAAATCAGCGCCGGAAAAGACGAGTCCGTGTAGCCTAAGACTTGCCCGAGTTTGCCGACGCTTCTTCGCTTTCTGCCTTCCGAGCCAGCTTCACCAATTCCCAATAGGGGGGCATATAGCCGTTTTCCTGTCGGAACTGGTCGACCAGAACCAGTACGCGCCCCTTCAATCGAACGTGCAGCTTGGAGAACCAGTCGTTCCGCAATGCCGCCGTCGCATCCATTCCTTCTGGAATCGGGCCGGTTTTGTTGACGGCATTCAACACCATACTGTAGCCCTTCATTACCCTTGCAACGGGCAGCATGTACCAGGTGTAGTCCAAAACCATGCCGCTGTCGGCCCTTTCTAGTAGCACATCGATAATCGCATTATCCACTCGATCCTTAAACAGCGTTTCCGGATCGCGCCATTCGGCGACAACCGAAAGCTGTGGATCGTACTCCAGATCAGACGGTTCCTGCGTCTCAAAATGCCGTACTCCGAAAGCCGAAAGCCAGGATTTGACACCAAACCCACTGATGTGTGACAGCCCCATCCAGAGCTTGACGCCAAACTGCGCATAAGCTCCGGAAGCCACTTCCGAGCAAAAGAGCTTGGTAGTATCATTGAAGTCCATGCTGAAATCGTAGGGGATATGCCCGCGAGCCGCTCTCGCAAGCGCGGCAGTCGCCGCCTTATGTGGCAACTGCGGATCGGCAACCAGCATAGGCAGATCGGAGCGCAGCCGCAAAACCATTACTCGCAGTTTCGTATCTTTGAGGTACTGGCTGATGTCGGCCACAGCAACCCCCTTTTCGATGTGCGATTCGATGATTGACACCTTGCCGCTGTTCGAATCAACATGAACAAGCGCCACATGCGAGAAGTTGCCCGGGTAGTCATTGCCACGGGCGATCAAGGCCGAAGTCGGCGCACCTCCACGCGAGAGTAGAATATCGCCCGAGTGAATTGTCACTCCCAGAATCTGCGCCGACGGTGTCTGGGACGGTTCATCCTGCGCAAGGATCAGCGAAGGCACGGCAGCTTTCGGCGCCTGCATCATAACCTCCTCGACCGCTGCACGACCTCCATAGAGAAGACGATACATACGATTACGCACCAAAATTGAGTTCATGTCCCAGTGCCGGGATTGTCTCTTGACAAACTCACGCACTCGGTTATGCAAAGCCACATAGTCGGTCAGTCTGTCCGGGCAGGCGCCCATCAGCACTCCGAGTTCAAACATGCCGGTCTCTATTTGCGGGAAGACTGGTGCATCGGGGACAAGCGAATCTGTCGCCACCGAGTCGATCCTTTGCGTTAGTTGTGACAGGTTCATGTCAATGCGACCTACCAGTTGCGGACACCCAATCTGGCGCGCCTGCTTGAATCTTGCTTCTAACGTTGACCAATACTCATCTTGCGACCAGGCAAACGGTCCTCTTTCGCCGGCAGTAACCTTAGGCGGTTGGGAAGCAGGGATCAGCAGTAGCAGATACAGAATCGCTAAGGCGACAACGATGCGAACGATGATCCTACGCAGTCTGGTCAAGTGCGATGTCTTCGTCATGCCGGTTTGCAAGATAGACTGTTGACGATGGCTGGCAAGCGACTACTATATCGAAGGCAAAGTCGGGCAGTTCTCACGCCACCAGACAGTCCATTCCTTCGCTGTCTGGAAGTCCTTGCCTGTCTCACGCTTCAGTACCTGCAGAGCCTCGGCCTTTTCGTCAGCGGAGCCTACCCATAGGAGCGACACCATGTTGCCCACCACGATATCGTGCCGATTGTCTTGCAGGTATTGCCAGATGTCAGCTGCTCGTTGTTCAGCGGTGGCAAGTGTATCGTAGTATGGTTTAAATCCAGCACTAGTGCTGATCATTGTCTCGTACCAACTGGTGAAAGGCCGCTGCGAGTTTCTCATTAGATCCACCAGTCGTTTGTACAGAGCGAGACTGTCGATGTCCTTGACAACTTGAAGATGTACCGTGTCATGCCAGGCACTCCACTTCTCTTCCAGCTGATGAATCACTGCGGAGTCTCTGAGGTTCTCCATTTCGAGAGGTGTTGCGGAAATTGCGTGCAGATATCGCAGTATAGTAGCCCAGGTGTCGCGGAAAAAGTCTATGCGTGTTTCAGCGATTCGGTGCAACTGTGATACAATCACGTTAACGATCCTTTGGGAATTGACCGCGTAGAGCGGAGTCGGCAGGACGAATTTCCCGCGATCGACAATCACACCATCCATTGAACCGCTCATCAATACCGAAGGCACCTGACGTCGTGGCAGACTGTCGTAGTCCAGAGCGTAGGTCGAGTCGTAGGCGCAGGGGAATGGTGTCGCGCCGGAGCCATTCACAGCGATTTGGTCGACCGCATAAACGCCACTATCACGGCCATATTTCTCCGTAAGGTAGTGGCTCAGGAAATAGCCTTCTGCTGAGTGCTCCTTAGCTCTTTTGAGCACCTTGCCTCTGACGAAATGGCCTGCTCCGTAGAAAATCAAAGCCTTCGCCCCCGGATCTTCTTCAAGCATCCTGATGATTCCTGCAGAGGTGATCTCATCTCGACGATGGATGAAGCACTCGTCTAACTCGTCAAACGACCAGTTGGAAACGTCTGTAATCACCGACTCGGCACCTGCGATCTGGAAACGAATCGGTCTCAATGTCACTCCGTTTCCATTGTGTGTCGCTATCCTCCGCTGCAACTCAACCAAGTCGTGGTAGTATTCGTGGAACTCTATTGTGTTCGTATAGATGAATTCCTCGAACTGCATGGAATCTACTTCGCATCCTGCCGCTGCATGCTGCAAACGTCGAGCGAGATGTAACGAATCGTCCTCCAATATCAATATCAGATTGGAAGGTACGGAACTGCCGACTGGATTAGACTGCTCCAGCGTGTCTACCCAGAAATTGAGAAACGAAAT
>CAIYYT010000074.1 GCA_903930455.1 uncultured bacterium
ATAGACCCTGCGGGAAAAGAAACCGTCGCATCGACTACTGATGGGAATGTCAACCTCGGAACCGGCAAGAACTACAAAGTGTTCACGCCGCCTATAACAAGTCCGGCCGGAACATTTGTCTACAACCTTACTTTTTCAACTGGAGGTGGCGCACATATCTGGTCAAAGCAACAAACACGGGAGGTACTATAAACGTTCTTCGCCCACCGGCTAAAGACCGGCGGGGCTCCGAATACCGAACATTATATAATACGGGTGGCCCAACAACAACGTTAACGTTCAAGGGGATGGGTTTAACGGGGAGGAGTTCTGTGGGGTGGTTACGGGGTACGATTATAAAAGTTAAGAGAAAAATCGTCAATGTATAGTTCAAAGCTAGTATTCGGATATGGTGTTGGAAGAGATATGATTAACAACCACAACCGAACAGTAGGAGTGGAATGAGACAGATTCCCCAAGAATTAGCCAAGGTAGAGGCATTGGCTTCCAAGTATGCCGCCGTGAAGATCAACATTGGCGACTACGAGTTTACTATGATTGGAACTAAGGGAGTCACGACTTGCCAGAACTCCACTACTGCGGATAAGTTCACTGTAGTTCAAGGAAACCGTATCGCAGGTGTGGAAACCTACGAGGCTCCTTGGGGAATGCCGCCTTCGTCTTATAAGAAGTCCAGTATCACATTACTGAATTGGGACAAGTTCCTTTACGGAGTCAACCTTATCGGCAAGCGGTGCAATATCTCGTGGGGAGCGCAGACACCAACTGTGTTATATTCTAAAGCCCCGACGATGTACACCATAAGCCAGTCGTTCAGCGAGTCCGAGGGTAGTCTAGCGTGTTCTATTTCCTTGATAGGCATGATGGACTGGCTGGCAAAGGACAAAGCCTCGGTAACTTATACCTGCAACGGCACGGACACGATTAAAGTTCTCGTGGAGGCCGTTCTAGGAGCAACCCTGAGTCCTTTCAGTGGGCAGAAGGCTTTCAGGATAGTCTACGACACGGCGTTGGACGGCAAGTACGACATAATCATCCCAGGCCCATCGTTCAAGATTTCAAAGGGCGACACACGAGCGTACACGCTTTCACGTCTCTTGTATATGACGGACGTGAAACTCAAACCTGGCAACGAGGCCCCTGTAGCCGATAAGGATACGATACACGCTCTGGTTCTAAGCGGGGATGTCTCTAACCAATTCTCGATCAACGACGCTCGGATTCAGCGTTTCTTCATCGCCGGTGAAAGTGAGTCCATCTTCCAACCAAACAAGATTATCGTCCAGAATAGTTCCGCCGATTACACTTACTACGGCGTGGCAATAGACAAGGACTCCCACGACGCAATGCCTTCCGAGGAAACGAACATCGTCTACGGACTCGCTTCGGACGAGCAAGCGTCTCTCGTGGCGAACGCCATGCTGGAAAACATCAGGACGAAACTCACGGCTCACATGGCCGCTACCACTAGCGTTCATACGCACGCAGACATTGACAACGTCATCACTGCTGCGACTGCCACAGATTACAACACTGCCTTTGATCTGATGAACGATTTGTGGAACGCATATCTCGGCCACCGATTGCACGTAACAGGTGGAATCTCCGGGCCTGTTCACGGATCAGCGGACACCACAAACGTTCCGTCCTACTCATGGGTTGGACTGACGCCTCCGACGATCGTGATCGACGGCCTCGCAGTGCTGAGCTGCGCCGACAACGCGAACATCAACCTCCCGAACAACACCCATTCCAGATTCCAGGTTGAAGGAACGCCAGTCAACGCCAACGTCACTGCAACGAATTTCAACACCCTGACCAGCGGAGGCGACGCTAGCGCGCTTCACACTCACGCCGGCTCAGGAACTGCTCTTGAGACCGTCATCACCACAACCAGCGGGGAAGCGGTCACTACTGGAATGGCCGTTGGAATCAAGGACAGCACAGGAGCGAAGACTTTCAAGGCGGTGACCAACTCCGCAACGCTTGAGCGCTTCATTCTCGGCTTGTCCAACACCACGACCACGGCCGGCAGCCAGCCGCTTGTTGTGGTCACGTCTGGTGAAGTTGTCATCACAATTGCCAATGAAGCTGCTGTGTGGGGAGCAGCCTCAATCCCAGTTGCTGCGGACGTTGGAAGCATCGTGTGGGCCAACACGACGGCAGGTCAGCTCACCTTGACTGCTCCAACAACTGCGACCCACTACAAGACCAAGGTCGGCATCTTGACCTTCGCCTCGGGAACCGGAGCTTCTGGCAGCAGGGTAGCTGTCCAGATCGGCGATCCGATGCTTCTGTCCTGATTCTAGTCCTCACAA
>CAIYYT010000075.1 GCA_903930455.1 uncultured bacterium
CGTCGTTGGTTCTGGTTTGGCGGGCGCCTCCGCAGCGGCATCACTGGCAGAATTGGGCTATCAGGTTTCCTGTTTCTGCTATCAAGACAGCCCGCGCCGTGCCCACAGCATCGCTGCGCAAGGTGGCATCAACGCCGCCAAGAATTATCCGAATGACGGCGACAGCATCTGGCGGCTCTTCTACGACACAGTCAAAGGCGGTGATTTCCGCGCTCGCGAGGCCAATGTTTATCGTTTGGCGCAGGTATCGGGAGAGATCATCGATCAGTGCGTAGCGCAAGGCGTACCGTTCGCGCGTGACTACGGTGGTCTGCTGGATAACCGCTCCTTCGGCGGCGCTCTCGTGTCGCGAACATTCTATGCCAGAGGTCAGACCGGACAACAGCTTCTGCTCGGCGCCTACTCGGCTCTCGCGCGACAGATCGGTCTGGGTACCGTCAAGATGTTTTCGCGCACGGAAATGCTTGATCTCGTCGTAGTTGATGGCCGTGCCAGAGGTATTGTCATACGCGACATGGTCACTGGCAAAATTCATTCCTTTGCGGCTGACGCGGTAATTCTCGCTACCGGTGGTTACAGCAATGTCTTCTTCCTGTCAACAAATGCCATCGGCTGTAATGTCACCGCCACTTATCGGGCATACAAACGGGGTGCGATGTTCGCCAACCCCTGCTATACACAGATTCATCCCACCTGTATTCCGGTTTCCGGCGAACACCAATCGAAACTAACTCTTATGTCCGAGTCGTTACGCAATGACGGCCGTATATGGGTGCCCCTTAACAAGGGTGAAAAGCGCGCCGCCAACGATATTCCCGAGGCCGAACGCGACTACTATCTCGAACGTAAGTACCCCAGCTACGGTAATCTTGCGCCGCGTGATATCTCATCCCGCGCTGCCAAGCAGGTATGTGACGAAGGACGAGGTGTTGGTGACACCGGCAAGGGCGTCTATCTTGATTTTCGGGATGCGATCAATCGTCTCGGTGAAAATGTCATTCGCGAACGTTACGGTAACCTCTTCGATATGTACGAACGCATCACCGGCGAAAATCCCTACAAGGCCCCGATGCGGATTTATCCGGCACTGCATTACTCTATGGGTGGCCTCTGGGTCGACTACAATCTCATGAGCAACGTCCCCGGACTGTTTGTTCTTGGTGAAGCCAATTTCTCCGACCACGGCGCCAATCGCCTTGGCGCCAGCGCGCTGATGCAGGGTTTGGCCGACGGCTATTTCGTCATTCCTTACACGATTGGTGATTTCTACGTTCGCAGTGGCGTGTCCAAGGTTACGACCGATCACGAGGAGTTCAAGAAAGCCGAAGCTGAGGCAACCGACCGGATGAAGAAGCTGCTGGCACTGAAAGGCAAACGGACGGTGGTCGACATCCATCGTCAACTTGGCAAAGTGCTCTGGGAGGGTTGTGGCATGGCTCGCAACGAAGCTGGGCTGAAGAAGGCGCTGGCCGAGATTCCCGTAATCCGCGAGGAATTCTGGAAAAACGCGATTGTCACCGGTGGCAATGAAGAGATCAATCAGGCACTCGAACGCGCCGGAAGAGTCGCCGATTTCTTGGA
>CAIYYT010000076.1 GCA_903930455.1 uncultured bacterium
CCACCGCGATCAGATAAAACGGCAGCGCAACCGGGTAGTTGCAGAACATCGTCAATCAGTCCTTATCTGTGTGACAACCATCAGTGCGGCAATCTATCCGTTTTCCATCCGTTGTCCAAACTCAAATGCACGGGGCTGCCGCGGGACGGTGATTTGTATCTCAGCTTGTAAACATCGGGGCTTGCGGATGGTTGCCAATGCCCAAATGCCTACTTTCTCCAAGCGCGTGATCCTCATCCAACTGTCACCGTGAGATCGTGTCAGGATATTGCTGCGGCTGAGAAATCCGATCGGCGAACTCCCGGTAGTTTTTGTTGAAGCAATCAAGTTCAATGGCACGGTCGATCAACTGCCGCGCCAGATCGTTTCGACCCACAGCCAAACAGCTTTTGGCCAACATGTACGGCAGGTAGCCCTCTGCGTCGTCGATCGGCATCTTTTCGATTATCGCCACAGCTTCTTGGTGATGTCCAGTAGCGCCGAGAACGCCGGCAAACAGACGTGCCGTGCCGGGATTATTACGGAACTCGGGCGGTGAACTGGATATCATTTTCAGAGTGCCGTCGTATTGGGCCATGCGGAAGAGCAGATAAGCCGCATAGTAGCGATATTGGAGATTGTCCGGTCGCAGCTCCATCATTCGCAGATAGGACTGATACGATTCGGAAAACTCTCCCATTTTGAACTGCAGCGGCGCCAGCATTGACCACGTATTAACCCACATCGAATCGAAACTAATCCTCCTTTTAAGCGCCTCTTCAGCCCCCTTGAAGTCCCCGCACTCGCGCAGCAGATAACCCCAGCTATCGAGACGTTCTCCTTTGGCGAAATGCTCAGAATAGTGAATGTCGTCGGCGAGTATCTGTTTCACAAACTCGGTCTGTAGTTCGGTGTTGAAAACGAGCCACGGGATAATTCGCGTGACAATCGTGACCGCCAGGATCACGACGATTACCGCCCGCCTTGGTGCCCGTAGCGCGATCATTCCGGCTAAGGGCAGCGCGAGCACAGACAGCATATCCCAATCGCGGATAGCTCCCAACACAGGGTCGATCATGATAGTATACAGCAGCGTTCCCGCGAGAGCGATCACAGTGAAGGTCGTTGTTTTTTCCCAGCGTTTGCCGATCAGCGTGAGATAGAACGACGGCGACACTAACAGCAGCAGGCAGAGCAAATCCCGTAGGTGCGCCCCAGAAAACAGGGAATAGGTGGAATAATCGTTTGGTAGCAACGTAACCAGATGTCTCCAGTAGCGACCAAAGAAAAACACGACACCAACGGCTAGTACCGCCAACGGCAAAGCATATCTGACGACCTTGGGGAATCTGTCCTTGTAAAGAAAAACCAATGATGGAAACAGGGCTGCTCCCGATAGATGCGACATTGTTGCCAACACAAAAAACACCGCCGGCGCCGCCGTCACCCGCTCTTCTTTGACACATTTCCATGCGAAATACAAGTAGTAGAGGATGAAGAGATTGATCAACCCGTAACTCTCAACATAACCGAAGTAAAACTGAATCGTGGCCGTGCACAAGAACGCCAAGGCGATGATTGCCTTCTCAATCGGACTCGCGCCGAATCTCACCAACAGACGAATTCCATTCAGGTAGAACAAGCCGGTCACGAAGCCGACAATCCGGTAGCTCCAAAGTGATGAACCGACAAGCAGAAAGATCAACCGATGCACCAGGATGTCCAATGGCTCTGTATACATGATCGTCTGGCCGGCGTCCGCCAAACGCTGCATCCCATCCCCCAGCAAATGATTCTGCGACGGCAGCAGCAGCATGCCGACTGTGAACAACGCCGCTCCCGCTAGCCAGAAGAGCTTGGATTTGATAACGGCTTCAAGATAACGCGGAAAGACAGCGAAGAACAGCAACGCCACCGCGATCAGATAAAA
>CAIYYT010000077.1 GCA_903930455.1 uncultured bacterium
GATCAGCGCATAGAGCGCCGGCGTTCGCATTTGCCCCTCCTTAGTATTAGCGCCTAAACCGTCTCGTAAGCGCGTCCGCAACTCGTGTCCATTCCTCTATCCGCAACCACCGGCACAGCACCAGATATGCCGCGGCAGCTACTGCGATCATTGCGGTCACCGTGCCGAGATTGACCAGGCGTGAGGGCTGAATTTGCGTAAAGAGAAAGTGCTTCATCAACCAGACGATCATTCCGGTCACCAACGAGGCTGCGACAATTTTGCCTAGAGCAATCAGGTTGTTTCTGTCGCCGGTCACTTCCATTCGGCTCCTGAGCAGATAGGTGAGCAGTGCAAAATTGGCGACACCCGCCAGTGATGCAGCCAGCGCCAGACCGACAAAACCGTAGGTACCACGCAGTTGGAAACAGAAAAAGATGTTCAGCACGACACTAAAGACCGAGATCAGTGCCGGCGTGCGGGTGTCTTTCAGCGCATAAAACGCCGGCACCGTAATTCTCACTAAGGTGAAAAAAGGTAGTCCGACGCAATACATGGAAAGCGCCCGCGCCGTCTGCAGCGTGTCTTCCGAAGTAAACTTGCCATACTGATAAACGGCGCCACAAATTTCGCGCGACAACAAGACCATCACGATCGTCGCCGGCAGGCTCAGAAACAGGCCTAGTCTCAGAGCGCTGGAATGAATCCGGTTGAATCCGAGAAGATTCCCCCCCGCCGCCTCTCCGGCAAGCTTGGGTAGAGCAACCGTAGCGATAGCGATGGCGAATAATCCCAGGGGCAAATGCAGCAGTCGAAAAGCATAATCAAGGTAGGAGACGGCGCCGGAATCGTTAGAGGCAATTCTGGTAATCACTGCAACATTAATCTGCGTGGCCGCCAGTCCGATGACGGTAGGGATGATCAAGAGCAACAGTCGCAGGAGATCGGGATTGAACAGATCAAAGATGATCTGAAAACGAAACCCAATTCGTCGCAGCGCAATATACTGCATCACAAACTGTGCGAATCCGCCTACCAATACGCCAATGGCAATGCTCAACACCGGCGGATGCACAAAAGGAGAAAGCGCAATCGAACAGACAATCATTCCGATATTAAGCATCACTGGCGCCAGCGCGGGGATGCCGAAATATCCCAACGAATTTGAGACCCCCATCAGAAGTGCCGCCAATGCCATCATCAGCAAGAAGGGCATCATCACCCGCCCCATCAGAATCGTGTTTTCCAGCTTGCCGGGGATTTTCTCGAATCCTGAAGCCAACATAATCGCGATTTCCGGTGTAAACACCATCATCAGGAGCACAACGACCGACACGATGGCCGTCAGTGCGCCGAATACCATTCCGGCAAAGCGGATCGCGTCTTCCTTGCTGCCGGTCCTCAGTTTTTCGGAGAAGATAGGTACAAATCCCGCCGAAAGGGCCCCCTCGGCGAACATATCGCGCAGCAGATTGGGGATACGGAACGCCGATTTGAACGCATCCACCTGGTCGGATGCGCCGAAAAGATAGGCGGTAACCTGTTCGCGGACCAATCCCAGCAAGCGGGAGACGAAAGTGGCGGCGGAGACTATGCCCGCCGATTTCGCCAAACTCGACTTTTCAGCGACACTTTTCAATTGACTTCCGCGTCCCGAGGCGTATAATACCGCGTTGAATTATTTATTCTCATTTGGAGGTATTGCAATTGGCGGAACATAAGTCGGTTAAGAAAAGACATAAACAGTCGGTCAAAGCGAATCTCGCGAATCGCGCCATCAAGTCGACCATCAAGTCCAAGACCAGAGCTTTGGCCGAAGCCAAAGAGATTCCGGAAGGGAAGAAGAACCTAACGGAGTTAACATCTCTATTGGACAAAGCGGTCAAGCGCAACATCCTTCACAAAAAGACGGCCTCGCGCAAGAAAAGCCGTCTGGCGAAGATTCTCAACAAAAAAGCCGCGGCCAAGTAAAATCTCTTTATAGATCCTCCTCTTCGAGAGGGGCACGGGATTTTCCTGCAAAGCTAACCGGGCGGTTGGATACAACTTATCCAACCGCTTGTCGGTGTTTGCGCGACATTTGCGAAATCCATTGTCGGCTCGGCGAGGCAAAATCATCACTTGGCGAGATCTACAAGACAGTTTGTGAATAATATCAGGTAAGGGGTGTGTTGGTTCTGCAAGCAGACTATGGCATGCACATCAAGTTCGATTGCCTAAGCCACTAGTCTATATGTCAACATCGAAACGCTTTTGACCAGCGGGCTATTCCCCACAGAAAGCGGTCAACCTCGTAAGATTCCGCCGAACCATATCCGCCATTTCCTTCAATTCCTCCTTCTCAAAGACCTGGATGGACTCCTTGAAAGCTTCTCGCCCTCTTCTGCAGCTCTCCACTCTCGTCTCCACCTGCGCCAACGTGCCGTAGGCAGTCCCCAAATAGTTCTGCGTCGAAGCATATTGCATCGGAAACGCCGTTGGCGTGAAAACCTTCAGCGCCTTTTGACAAGCCTCAATGGCAAGGCGACAGTTCTCCCGCTTCTCATACACCTCCGCCAACGTGCGGTAGGCATTCCCCAAATTACTTTGCGTCATCGCGTAATCCATCGGAAACGCCGCCAGTGTTCTAACCTTCAGTGCCTCCTGAAAAGCTGCAATGGCAAGACGACAATTCTCCCCTTTCTTCTCCACCTCCGCCAACGTGCGGTAGGCAGTCCCCATATTGTTCTGCGTCGAAGCATATTGCATCGGAAACGCCACAAGCGTTCTAACCTTCAGCGCCTCCTGATAGGCCGCAATGGCAAGGCGACAGTTCTCCCCCTTCGCCTCTACCTCCGCCAACGTGCCATAGGCAGTCCCCAAATTGTTCTGCGTCGAAGCATATTGCATAGGAAACGCCGCCAGCGTTCTAACCTTCAGCGCCTCCTGATAAGCCGCAATGGCTCGGCGACCGTTCTCCACTTTCTCCTCCGCCTCCGCCAACGTGTGGTAGGCAGTCCCTAAATTGTTCTGCGTGTCAGCATATTGCATCGGAAACGCCGCCAGCGTTCTAACCTTCAGCGCCTCTTGATAAGCCGCGATGGCACGGCGACAGTTCTCCGCTGTCCCCTCCATCTCCGCTAACGTGCTGTACGCATTCCCCAAATTGTCCTGCGTGTTAGCATATTGCATAGGAAACGCCGCCAGCGTTCTAACCTTCAGCGCCTCTTGATAGGCCGCAATGGCTCGGCGACAGTTCTCCACTTTCTCCTCCGCCTCCGCCAACGTGTTGTAGACACTCCCCAAATTATTCTGCGTCATCGCGTAGTCTATTGGAAACGCCGCTGTCGTGTAGACCTTCAGCGCCTCCTGATAGGCCGTAATGGCTCGGCGACAGTTCTCCCGTTTCCCCTCCACCTCAGCCAACGTGCCGTAGGCAACCCCCAAATTGTTCTGCGTCGAGGCATATTCCATCGAAAACGCCGCCAGCGTGTAAACCTTCAACGCCTCCCGATAAGCGCCAATAGCATTGCTACAGTTCTCAGGTATCTCTACCGGCTCCCGACCTAACACAGCTTGCTCAAGGTATGAATTTCCCAGATTGAAACGCATCTCGGGGACATTCGGAAAGACTGTAGCCAGAGCTTCGTATAAACTTTCGGCCACATCATATCTGCCATCAGTAAGAGCCGCATAAGCAGTGTCGATCATGTCGCAGGTAGGCCGGTCTGTTTTGTCACATTTTCTGCCTGAGGCCTTTTTGGTCTGATCCGGAGTCTTAGCCGGTGCGATGTCATACACCCCTAACTCTTCGTGAATAATCTGTTTGATGTCAGATTTCGTAGGCGACATCACCCAGGTAGCGAATAGCGTAACCGCACCAATGACGATGGTAGCCCAGAAACCGCCTTTTTCGTAGAAGTGTTTCTGATTGCGGAACTGCCTGAGCTCAGCCGAAAGGTGAATCCTGCAATACCGCTCGCCAGCCAGGGCGTTGTTCTTGCACTGTTCACCAGTGGTCTCGGCAGGTGCTTCACAGCGTTTCGGTTTGTCATTGGTCATGTTGCCCTCCCCTTCCCCTGAGGGAGTTCAGGACATTGAGTGGCTCGAAACCTTGACTTTGGCGAACTCAATCGAGCGGCGGTTTCGATCCCATCGCTTTCATTTCCCAATCACTTGCATTAAAGGCTTTACTGTAGCGTTTGTCAAGAGATTGCAGGCACGACGCCGCGCCTTACTGCAACCCTGCAGTATCCTTCTTACCACAATGTGAGTTTGTTAGCAACTTGTCTAGAAGCTGTAAATCCGGAATCTCTCGGCGGTCAGAAGCGTCAGGATACGCGCCGGCAAGTCGATCTTGACTTCAGGGTACTTCACCGACCATTCGGCGTAACTCAGTTCCGTCTGCCAGACAAGTTTGCCGTTGGCATCGATTAGCAGCGCTTGACCGCGGGTATTGCGTCGTTCCGGAGCATCCGTTGAGTTGTTGGTAGAACAGGCGAAATAGGTGAAGTTCGAATCGGAATCAAAGTGGAAGAACTGATATCCGGAGTCGGGTAGGGAATATTCCCACACCAATCGCGAACTGTCGAGATCAAATAACTGCAATCGCTGAGTCAAGAGAATCGCCGCGAAGCGATCATCGAAAGAAAATCGCACATCACGCACCGTCAACTCGGGAATCGCCCGCGTAGTGACTAGCTTCTGCTCGCTGTAGATGTTGAGCAGCGAGTCTTTGTAGATCGCGACCAGTTCGCCATCGCGGCTAACACTGTAACGGTTGCAGTCGCCGTAGCGGAAGACCTCTTTGCCCGAGGTTGTGAACTTGATCAAGCCCTTGCCGCTGGAGATGGCGAAGAAGAACTCACCATCCTCCGAAAACCGACCGCTGGAGAAATTATCAACTTTGGCGGTGCCCACCTGAGTGCCGCTCGTGCCAAAGAACAAAAGCGAAGACTCCGGCAATCCCTCGGCGCCGGCGATACCGACAGCGATAGATGACTCATCGGAGAGTATAAAAGAACTGCATCCCGGATCTCGCAGACCCCAAATCAATTGACCGGTACAACTGTATACCCGAATTTCGGTCACCCGAAGGGATGTGGGCGAAAAGCTGCTGTAAGTAAGCTGGGCAAAGTAGTTGCCCTTGTCAGATGAAATCAACTTCTGGTTTGGACTTAGTGCTTGCTCCACCGTCTTGTTTTGCGCGAACTGCCGGACTTCAAAACTACTCTGTCTCAGAAAATAGAAGCATCCGGATGGACTGCCCCAGATGCGGCGATAATCCTGCATCTCGACCGAGTCAATGGCAATGGGGCTTACCGCGGCGGGCAGAGTTGCCGGTATCGACGCAGTTATCGCGAGTGTCAGTAGTAGGCATTGCAGTAGTTTCAGAAGACGCATCGTCAGTAGTGTCGTCAGAGGATGTTACCAGATTCAATTCATCTGACGACAACTTGAAAAATACTACGAAGTTTTATGGCGGAACGCCCATTAAATCTGCGTCAGGATTCCATTTCGTTAGCTTGCGGATGAATCTCAGCGCAGACTCTCGATTGTCTCAGCCAAGGCCGTGGCGATTCGTTCGGCCCCCTTGGCATTGTAATGGATGAAATCAGCTTTGGGATTGTCGTAGTACTCCGGATGGTCCAAGAAGAGTGCGGCTGCGTCGACCAACGGTACTGTTTGTTCGCTGGCAATCTGTCGCACGGCTTGGTTGTAGCGCTCATGATAGCTCTCCATCGGATTGATCACGCCGGGGTCGGCGTCGCCAACCGGAGTAGTAAGCAAGACCGGCTGAACTCCGTTTGACCGGCAGAAGGCTATGATATCGCCAAGGTTAACAGCAAAGTCATCCAGCGACACCCGGTAGCGCACCGATTGGCGGTCGAACTGGTACTGTTTTGTTTTCTCATATTTCGCCAACAGCAAGTACTTGATGCTGCGGTATAAATAGCTATCGGACAGAAGGTTCTGCGCGTTCAGCACCCACTGCGGTGCTGTCCGCTGATCCTTGTCCTCAATGTCGAACCCAGCCGCCCAGTGGTCATTCCAGCCATAGCAAATGGTGACGATTTGAGGTTTCAGGATCGGCAAGAACTCCCGCAGCATTCGAAACCCTTGGAAAGTGGAATAACCCGGTACGCCGCAATTGTACACATTGAACCGCGTTACCCCAACCTGCGCGTTTAGCTTCTGCTCCAACTGTTGTTCATACGTTTCCTCTTCTTGCAGTCGCCACCCGAAAGTACAGGAATTGCCAAAACAAGCGATGCGCGTTCGACCATTGTCAGCTGACAGCGACGCGTTGTCCCCCCTCAATCCCAACGAATTCGTGCGATACGATCCTGGCACCAGAAACTCAGTTCCTTCCTTGATATTAGGTCGCAGGCGCCAGAAGAGGGAGTGGTCTTTCTGAAAGTAGTCGGGATATTCGAAGACTCGAACCAGCATGAAGAAGGGATTGTCAACACGAGGACTGACACCGACCAAACGCAAAACGCATTCGGCAATGAGGAGAACTGCCATCAAGGTGATGATGCTGAAGAGAACGTAGCGATGCGTCTGACGCGAAGGCATACTGAATTCTAGAAGCTACCGGAACTGTGCGGTATAAGATACAGCGCCAGCGACAGCACGGCGCCGATAATTGCTATCCAGCGGGTCGCCGTTGCACCTACTGAGTCCTTACGAGGATCGCTACTGAGAGCCGATCCTCTTAGCAGGTACAGCATAACCAACCAGTAGATGAATATCACCAGCGCTTTAGAATCGGTAATGTCGCGCCCAAAGGGAATTCCCGTCCAATAGGTCGCATAAACCTGATATTCCAGCCACATACCGATGGGGAACGTCCCGAGGAAAAGGATGATTGTTGCCCACAGGGTCTGTTTGCCGAGACGAATTCTCACTGCCTTGTTCCTTACGTCTTCGAAGGCGGTAAGAAGCACCAAGACCATCAACAGGAAGCTGACGAACATGCAGAGGATATGACCGACCAGCAACACGACCGAACGAGGGCCCTCAAACCGAAACCAGAGTTGCTTTGGTTTGTCTTTGCTGTCCTCGACGGGAATTGTGGCCAGCACTCTTCCAGCGGCATCTTCCACTTGGAAGCGATACGAAAACTCCGATCCTCGGCCTTGATTCGGTACTGAGACCCGATAGACCAGATTGTGCCCCGGAATCGTAATGGCTTCCACCCGCGCCGAAGGATTGGTTGTTTCGGCTGCGATTGTCGTCCGCGGTTCGTAGTAGAGCGCAATGGCGGCATCCTCAGGCACCAATCCGCCACTGACAATCACATCTAAGTCGGCGGTCGTGTTGTCTCCCTTGAAGATATGGTTGCAAGTATGGCTGAGCGTCAATTCACCATAAGTGGTCGTCGCTGTGACTATCGGAACCTGTCTTTGCGAAGCGCGACGAGCAACAAACAAAAGCGCTATCGTGATCAGAATTGCCAGGATGATTTTGGATGCTGTCATACTCTTTTGCCTGCCTTGCCTAGAAGAGTGAGTAAATAAACGGCGCGAAGGCGCTGCTTTCGGTCAGGACGATAAACACTGCCAACAAAAAGATGACGGCAAAAAACGGAATCAGCCAATAGCGCTTGCGATAACGGATGAAGTGCCAGAATTCTGCCAGCAGCGACGCATTGCCCTTGAAACTTTCTTTAACGTCCACAGCGGGAATATATTCCGGCCCGCCAGATTGACAACAGGAATTTGGTGATCCGCGGTGTCCGAAATCATTGTTGCGGATTACTTAAGGTGAAATTCGAGGACATCCCCGTCGGCAAGTACGAAACTGTTATGCACGTGTGACCCATCGAACTTGCCCTTACCCCATATTTTTGCGTAAGCCAGCCTTTGCGCGAAATCTTTGTGAATCTGATACGCGGCGTCCTCCACAGTTGCCGGCGCTGAGAGCACGATTGGGTCGTTGAGATCGGCGGGATGTCCCGGAGTCTTGGTGTAGACGCGCAGAAGCTTAAGCGAGCGGAATAGATCGGTCTCCAGCGCAGCTACGCCTTCTCCGGCCTGTGAATTGATCGGGTAGATTGGATACTTGGTACCGTAACTCTCTTGCAGGAACCCGAGCCGAATGCCATCTTCGTCCAGATCGGCTTTGTTTGCGATCAAGAAGGTTCGCTTTGAGACCTCATCCAGCGAGTAGTCCTCATCGCTTACCTCAAACTCGGGGTGATCGAGCGAAATCCGATGTTCCTTAAGGATTGCCAGCGCCCGTTCCAAGTCATCCAGCAAATCATCGGACGATAGATCGGCGAAGAGGAAAATCGCATCGGCGCGAAACAACAGCGATGTCATCCAGCCTTCAAACGACTGAAGAGCGATGGGCGGCAAGTCGATCAACTGGAATTTGACATTTTCCCACGGCATCATGCCCGCCGTCGGTACGCGGGTTGTGAAAGGATAGTCAGCCACTTCGGGGTGTGCGTGTGTGACCGCCTTCAGGAACTGCGATTTGCCGCAGTTTGGCGGTCCGACAAGCGGAATCTGGCCAGCTCCCTCGCGTGGGATATTGTCCAGCGACTTGGCTTTGGCGCCCCCCGGTTTTGCTGCCGGCGCCTTTTTGAGTTTGGCGATCTTGGCTTTGATTTCCGCCTGCAGCTTTTCCGTCCCCTTGTGCTTGGGGATTAGCTGCATCATCTCATTGAGTGCTTCCAGACGAGTTGGGTCGTCGGTCGCCTCCCGATAGCGCTGCTCGGCGGCTTTATATGGCGGAGTCAAATTGGCTGGCATAAGTCCTAATCTAACTGTCAACCCGAGGCTGTGTCAAGCTGGTACTAATGTTGTGGAATTCGATCTGCTAGTTCACGGTAGCTCTGGTTGGCTGAATCCAATTCCAGGGCGCGACCGATCAACTGCCGCGCCAGATCGTTTCTGCCCACCGCAAGACAGCTTTTGGCCAGTACATAAGGCAAGTAGTCGTCCATGTCCTGGAGCGGGTTTTTTTCGATGATCTCAATTGCTTCTTGGTGATGCCCGCTGGCGCCGAGAATACCGGCAAGCAGACGTGCCGTGCGGGGGTTTTCGCGGAACTCGGGGGACGTGTCAGCCAGCATCTTCCGCGCATTGTCATTGTCTCCCATCCGGAAGAGGAGATAGATAGCATGGTAGCGACGCATGAGATTGTCCGGTTGTAGCTCCAGCATTCGCAGGTAGGTCTGATATGATTCGGGAAACTCTCCCATCTTGAACAACAGCGGCGCCAGCATCGACAGGGTGTTGATGTGATCAGGAGTGTACCGCAGTTTCTGTAGCCAGGCTTCCTTCGCCCCCTTCAAATCGCCAACATTGTAAAGAACTACTCCCCAACTCACCAACCGCTGTCCACTATCATACTGCTCCGTATAGTGGATGTCGCGCAGAACACTTCTTTTGACAAACTCGTCCTGAAGTTTGCTGTTAAACGCCAGCCAAGGAATGATGCGAATGACGATTAGAATCATCAGGGTGACAACTGTCAGGTAGTGCCTTGGCGCCCGCAATGCAATTAACCCGGCAAGTGGCACGGCGAAGATCGAGAGGAGATCCCAATCACGAAGAGCGCCGAGCTTCGGGTCGATCAGCACGGTGAAATAAAGGGTGCCTGCCAGGGCAAGAACAGTGAACATCATCTGCCGTCCCGGCTTGGCCTTCCAAAAAGAGAGGAAGAATGCGGGGGAGACCAATAGGAGTAACATTGCCAAGGCTGACAGATGTGCTCCTGAAAGAAGTGTGTAGGTTGAGAAATCGTCCCGCCAGAAGTGAACAGTGATCTTCAAAGCGTCAACAGAAAAGGCCGCGGCGATTCCGCCAGCGATGATCGGAACGGCAAGCAAAAACAGCCACCTTTTCAGGCGAGGCCAGTACAAATAGAAGATCGAGGGCAAGAGCACGATCGCCGAGAGGTGTGATACAAACGCCAATAGAAAGAACACGAACGGCAATACTGTGAGGTTTCCTTTGCGAATGTCGCGCCAGGAGAAGTAGATGTAATAGAGCGAGAACAAGTTCAAGAGTGTATAATGCTCGACATATCCCCAATAGAACTGGATCGTTGCGGTGCAAAGGAGAGCAAGCGCAATGATGCTGCTCTCAAGTGGAGTCTTACCCAAACGACTCATCAAGCAGATGGCAAATAGATAGAACAGTCCTGCCACAAAGGCGACGATTCGGTAGCTGAGCAGGGACTTTCCGACGACCAGATAGATGAGATGGTGAAGGAGTATCTCAAGCGGTTCGGTGAAAGAGAACACCCGCGTGGGATTGCCTAAATGGGTCAATCCATCACCAAGAAGATGATTCTGCGACGGCAGCAGCAGCATGCCGACTGTGAACAACGCCGCTCCCGCTAGCCAGAAGAGCTTGGATTTGATAACGGCTTCAAGATAACGCGGAAAGACAGCGAAGAACAGCAACGCCACCGCGATCAGATAAAA
>CAIYYT010000078.1 GCA_903930455.1 uncultured bacterium
ACGTTCAAAAATCAGCACGCTTGCGTCAACGGTGACACCCATGGTCAGGATGATGCCGGAAATGCCGGGCAAAGTAAGAGTAGCGCTCAAACTCGCCATAATCGCCAGCAGGAAAAAGATATTCATGATCAACACCCCGTCTGCCAGCAGACCCGACATCCGATAGTAAACGAACATGAAAGCCATGATCAAAACCAGCCCGACAAGCAGACCGGTCTTGCCTGCTTCGATTGAGTCTCTTCCGAGCGTCGGACCGACTACGTTGTTCTCCACGATCTTCACTGGCGCCGGAAGCGCACCGGCGCGAAGCACGGTGGCAAGGTCCTTCGCGTCAAAGTAGGTTTGCTGACCGGACAACTCAATCATTCCCTTATCACGAATCTTGGATTTAATGTTCGGCGCCGACTCAACCTTACCATCGAGAAGAATCGCCAAAGGCTTGCCGATGTTTGGTCCGGTTACGCGACCGAAGATATTTCCGCCTTCACGGTCAAACGTGAAGTCAACGATCGGTTTGTGATATTGGCTGTAGTTTGGTCGGGCGTCAGTCAGATGTCTGCCGCTCAGTTCAACTTTGCTTTTGAGAAGATAAAGCTCGCGTAGTTTCCTGCCGCTGATGATTTCCGTGCTGGTGCTCCAGGCAATCTGATCCTCAGCGGGAATGGCGGCCTTGACGTCTGGGTGTTCGAGAATCGCTTTAACTTTCTCATAGTCCTGATCTTGCACCGAGTAATTGGTGCCGGTAAAGTCGAGATACTGAGTGAGCGCGTTTGCGCTCTCTTCGTCTGCCACCGCAGCGGTAGTATCCTTGGTAGAATCAACCTTGTTCGCAGCCGATTTGGAGGAATCACCGAACGGATTCTCGAAGGCATTCGTCGCACCCGGCTCCTTCGGCGTAGGTGTTGTATTCGTTGGGCTCAGCTTCTCGGCGATCTTGTCCAATTTCTTGAAAAGCGCCTGCGTGTTTTCCGGGCTCTCAACCAGCTTAAACTCAAGCAACGCCGTCTGTCCGATCAGGTTACGCGCGCGTTCGGGATCCTGAAGCGCCGGTAGCTCTACTACGATTCGGTTATTGCCCTGCTTCTGAATCAATGGCTCCGATACGCCGAACTCGTCGATACGGTTGCGGATGATCTCCAGAGCACGATCGACGGCGTCTTTGGCGGAGTTTTCGTCAAGTTGTGACTTGTCAACCTCCAACACCACATGCATACCGCCCTGTAGGTCAAGCCCCAGCTTGATCGCCCGCTTCTGCAGTTGGACGAATTCATCGGGATCAGCCTGTTTCAGCGCCGCTTTCTGGGCATCGTCCATCGTGAAGAATTGGACGGTAGGCCAAAAATACCAAGCCGCCGCGATGATCAGGACCAAGGTCAGTATTATCTTCCAGGTTTGGCCTTTCATAATAGCAAAATTCCTCCGTCAATGGTCAGCGAAAAGCACTATTGCATACGCAACAATTAGTCTCTCAATATAACCGGAACGGAGCGGGTGTCAAACACATTTTTGGTGAGCCTTTGGCCGCCGCAATGGCCGGGTTTTCTCACTCCAGTTTTCCGTCTAGCTACTGTGTGACAAGGCCTTGAGCGTGCTGTGCTGACCAGTTGTCGAAACAATCTCGGCGTAGAGGGAGTGCTCGAACCTGCGAGAACTCCTCAAGTCGACAATCTATGCAGCCTCTTAGCGTGCGTCTCCTCCGCAGATTCAACACCCCGTGCAGGGCTCCGGTCCGCCACTGAAGATGTAGTTGATCAAATACACGGCATCAGAGATGTCAACCGTTTGATCGCAGCTCGCATCACCGGCAAGCAATGGCGATGGTGCCGAACCACCGGAGAAGATGTAGGCGATCAGATAGACGGCATCGGAAATATCAACAACGCGACTGCCGTCAGCATCGCCACAAATGTAAGGCGGGTCTGTCACCCGAACGGACACGCTTAAGGTATCTCGTTTTGCCGGTGTGTTTGAGTCGCGGCAGGCAACAGTGAAGAAGAACGTGGCGCTGTAGTTCGGCGTGCCGCGAAGCGTGCCGACTGTGTCGCCTAGGAAACCTAGGCCATAGGGAAGATCGCCCGAGACAATCTCCCAGGTATACGGCTCAAGTCCGCCTACCGCCCAGAAGCGATAGGAATATGGCTGGTTGAGATATCCGTTTGGCGGCGAATAGCTCTCGATATGCAATTTGCCGTCGCAGGCGTCGCCAACGCCGTCCAGATTCTCGTCATACTGTTCGGCATTAGCCACGAAGTCACAGTTGTCACAGGCGTCGCCGAGAGAGTCTGTGTCATGGTTCTGCTGATCGAGATTAGGAACATAGTTGCAGTTGTCAGCAGCATTCATGATGCCGTCATTGTCAATATCAGGGTCGCAAGCGTCCCCCAGACCATCATTGTCCGTGTCAGTCTGATTGGCATTGGTTGCCGTCGGACAGTTATCGCAGGCATCACCAATGCCATCCGAGTCTGTGTCGGTAGGACTGGTCAGATAAGAGCAGAGTTTCTCGGACGCCTTCTTAAGATCAAGAGCCGGTCCAATATGCCATCCCGCACCCTGTGGAATGCCCGTATCCATGAGTATCTGTCTCATTTCCAGTGGTGTCAGCCGTCGTCCAAGGACTTGCACTGCCCGCGATTGCAAGGCCACACAGGATGGCGCCGTCAACGCCGAGGCAGAACTCGTGCCCGAAAACCACGCATAGCGCTGGTTTGGGTCGCCGCCGATCTCCGCATAGTCACCATAGCCCAGAGAAAAAGCATCCCAGCCAAAGGCATGAACGTTGACTCGCGCCCCATACGTGGTGAATGAGGTGGGCAGATGCTGTATGTTCGCCGTACCAGCGCCCACGATAATCGCCTTGCTATCCCCTCGACTACGATATTCGTCGTAAGGCGCACTGTCAAGATTCTGCGCGCCATTTCCAGCCGCAGCGACAACGATAACGCCGGCGTCAGTGCCGTTCTTCACCGTTGTCCACACCGACGGATCCAATTCGGCCGGTCCGTATCCTCCTCCCGGTCCGGTTTCCTGCATTTCGAGCAACACAACGTCCCCAGCGCTGGAGTTGGCAATCGCATGCGCGATACAAGTCGTCCTGCGATAACCTTCTTCGATCGTGTATTCCGGATATGTGTAGATAGTTGCGTTTACAGCGATACCATCTACACCATAGCCATTAGCGGGTGCAGTGGCGATTCCCATAGCAGCGGTGCCATGTTCATCCCATTCGTTGGTATGCACCAAGGAATCCGGCGTTTGCCCCGATTCGAGATGAAGATTGATATCATTTAGATCCTCGTGACTGGCGTTCCAGCCGTATTCGCAATCGGACAAGCGAATTCCCTGGCCCAGGCCGCCGCAGATCCAGAGATAGTCGACGTTCATGCCCGGATCGGGGCCACGATACGTCTGCAAATTGACATAGCTGGGTGTGGTTGGCGGAATGTCCCCCGGCGGAGGCACGCCAAGATGCTGGATATACACCCACTCGACCTCTGGCCGTTGCTGCAACTCTTTGCCAAGAACCAGCAGATCATTTGTGCCCGCTCCATCAACGACAATTGTCATCATGCCTCGCAAATCCGGTTGTGCTATTCCCGAACGCTCGGCGCCTCGATTCTGCAGGAATTCGATTTCGTCATCGGAAAGTCTGATCAACTGATAAAACCGCACTTGTTTCGATGCCGCGAGCTGCTGTAGGCCGATGATATCAGCTTTTGCCAACGACTGTAACCCGCCGCTGGGAACGGCACGCATTTGGAGGTTGTCGTTAAACTTGACGAGGAGTCGGTGCTGAAAGCCGTCAACAGCGAACAACGGCACGTTCCGGAGCGGTTGACGAGTTGCGAGAGTTTCGGCGAGCAAATAGTCGGCATTCGAAAAGGCAAGTAGGACAAACGAAAGAATGGCTGCGAGCAAGCTGCGGCTGCCAGACTTCATCGCGAAGAAGGTGGAAAACATGGCGATCTCCCTGCGGCAAGAAGAGGATTTAGCTTATGGCAACATCCACCAAGTTAATATAGTTCAACCGCCTGATCTGTCAAGGGAATGGCACAATCTAGTTCGTGAAACTTAAGCTTGACTGTCGGCATGCACGGGTGCTTGAAAAGATCCGGCTTGCCCAAACATCACGCCGACAGACTCATCATCTGATGATCGCAGAAAGAAACCGTTGCATTTTCGCTCCGAGCCAATAAATTACGCGCTTTGCCGGAGAGGTGTCCGAGTCTGGCTGATGGAGCACGCCTGGAAAGTGTGTAGGCCCCTTAAAGGTCTCCAGGGTTCGAATCCCTGCCTCTCCGCTTGTTGTCCTACCGAATTTCAAGCTAATTACGTTCCCGCAATTCAGAAGTTCGCAGAGTGCTCCAGCATCGATGCAGCCAAAGCCCGCTCTCGTCAGGTGGATGCATTCATGGGCAGGTAACTCTTTCGATTCCTGAGCGTAAGTGTTATCCTAAGGACTGACGGCACCGATATGACGCAAGCGACTGACATCAAGCGAACCGACTACACCGAAGGTTCCGTTACCCGTTCAATTCTCAAGATGGGGCTGCCGTCGATGTTTGGGTTTATGTCGCAGAACATCTACGGACTAGTTAATATGTTCTGGGTGTCGCATTTGCCCCAATCCGAAGCGGCTGTAGCCGGAATCACTTTCTTCAACAACCTCGCGTGGTTTTTGAGCACGTTCAACCATCTGATAGGTCCGGGATCGGTTGCCGTCATCTCCCAACGCTATGGTGAGAGAGAATATGACAAGACAGAAAAAGCCATTAAGGAAACGCTGGTACTCAAGCTGGTTTTCGGCGCCTTCTTCGGCGCCGTGGGCTTCCTGTTTCTCCCACAGCTTATGTACCTGATTGGCGCCCGGGATGATGCGCTGGCTCTCGGGCTGCAATATGGAAGGATCATCTTCATCGGCCTGCCGGTGAATTATGCCATCTGGACTATCTTCACGGCCTTGCGAGGTACCGCCAATCCGCACAAAGCGATGGCGCTCATGCTTGGATTCAGCGTGCTCAATATGGCGCTCGATCCCATTCTGATTTTCGGCTGGCTGGGCATTCCCGCTTTCGGAATGGCAGGGGCTGCCTATGCATCAGTCATTACCTTTGTTACCATCTTTAGCATTGGCGTCTGGTTGTTCTTTGCCGGTCATACCAATGTCCGCCTGCATTGGAAGAGCCGGGAGAAAATGACGCTAGCAAGCATGTGGATTCTCATCAAGATCGGGATTCCGTCGTGGTTTGCAGAGATGTCGTTTTCCTCGTCTCGATTGATAATTACTCCAATGATCGCCGGTTTCGGAACAGCCGTGGTCGCAGCTTACGGCGTCGCCAACCAGATCATGGGACTCGGTTTTACACTCCTGGTGGGGGTTGGCCTTGGCTTGTCGGCTCTCATAGGACACACTGTGGGCGCCGGAAAGATCGAGCGAGCCAAGAAAACTGGTGACAAGTCGATTGCTCTTGCCGTCGGCGTTATGACCGTATTTGGTTTGGTCGTGTTGGTGTTTGCGCGGCAGGTTCTCGGTATTTTCTTTTCGAACCCGGAGACGGTTGGTCATGGCGTCAGCCTGCTGCGAATCATCGCTCTTTGCATGCCGTTTATGGGTGTACTGATGATGATAGAGTATGTGCATACGGGAGTGGGACTGAACACTCCGGCTATGGTCATCAACATTATCAACGCCTGGATTCTGCAAGTTGCCCCGATTTTTGTCGTCAGGGAATTCTTCGGCGGTGGCGAACTGGCGGTCTGGTGGATTATGACTTCTGCCGGTGCCGTCAGCGCCTGCCTGTTTTATGCCTACTACCGGCGTGGAAGATGGTTGACCGTGAGAGTGTAATCAGTATTGCACCATCCGTCCTCTTCTCCTCTCTTGCGACCCACACCCGCTTCAAAGATGAGTGAACAATGCATCGACGTGCGTACATATTTCGGTGACTACGAAACTTAGTATTGAGGGAGTAATAAGATGAGCATTTTGGTCATAGGCGGAACTGGAACGGTCGGCAGCCAGATTGTGTCGCGACTGTTAGATCAAGGCGCCAATGTACAGGTGATGACACACAGTATCGACAAAGTGGCAACCTTGCCGGCCGGGGTCGAAGGCGTAGTGGGGGACTTGGCCGACCCACCATCACTCCTACGCGCCTTTAGCGGTGTCGAAAGCTTGGTCTTGATAACGGCCGTGCACCCGGACGAAACAGCATGGGGACTATTTGCCGTCAAGGCTGCTAAGAAGGCGGGTATCAAGAAGATCGTGTTTATGTCCGTAGTGATGCCCCCCGGCTCAGAACGGATTCCACACTTTGCCAGCAAGATTCCCATTGAGCAGGCGATCAAGGATTCAGGCATGGCGTATACGATCCTGCGTCCCAACAACTTTTTCCAGAACGATCTGATGCTTAGGGAAGCAATTGTCAAATACGGTGTTTATCCTCAACCGATCGGTTCTGCAGGCTCGAACCGCGTAGACGTTCGCGACATTGCCGACGCTGCGGTCAACTCGCTTCTTGATCCCGGTCATGAAGGAAAGACGTACAATCTGCACGGCCCTGACGTCCTCACTGGCAAAGGCGTGGCTGCCGTTTACAGTCGTTACTTGGGCACTGAAGTCAACTATGGCGGGGATGATCTCGATTCCTGGGCAGAGCAAGCTGACAAAATGCTACCGGCATGGATGGTGCACGATTTCCGCATCATGTATCAATTTTTTCAGGAGCATGGTTTGCGCGCTGAGCAATCAGAGATAGCCAAGACGGAGCTGGTTCTTAATCATCCGCCCCGTAGCTTTGACGCATTCGTGGCTGAAACAGTGTCACTTTGGAAGCAAGTAGTGAAGTAGACATCTGCCCAATCCACACTCGTAAATCGCTGTGATCGTGTGTCTTGTGTTCATGCTGTCCTTGTGGAAGCACCTACTGAGGCGAAGATTGCCTCAATCTTGCACCCTTTGTGACAGGAGATGAGTCTTTTCGCCTGACGCTCAAGCAATCCATAAGTTCTCCCGAAAACAAATAGGGATGGACTACATGGACTACTATGAGCACACATAAACGTTTCGGCGATCTCCTCATCGAAAAGGGTCTTCTGACACCCGCGCAACTCGCGGAGGCTCTGGAGGAACAGGATAGAACCGGCCTCAAGCTGGGGGAAGTCCTACGGGAGAAAGGCCTGATCTCGGAGGATGATTTTGTTGATGTCATCCACACTCGCCTCGGTGTACCGAAACTGGCGCTCGACAATCTCGTAATTGACCCGACCATCGTCGAAATCGTTCCCCTCAGTCTTGCCAAAAAACATCACCTGATTCCGGTTTTCAAGATCGGCGCCACTCTGACCGTGGCGATGGCCGATCCCTTGGACATAATCGCACTTGATGAGCTGAAATACCTGACCAATCTGAAGATCAATCGAGTCGTCTCGACCAGCACCGCAATTACACAAGCGATCAATCAATACTACTCGTTGCGCGAGTCGATGGCGGAAGTGATAAAGGATATTGGCGACGAGGAAACAGGCGGGCAGCCAGACTTTGCGGCTACCGTAAGCGAAGCTGAGGGGTCTACCTCTGAGGCGCCGCTAATCAAACTCGTGAACTTGCTGATAACACAGGCGGTCAGAGACCATGCCTCGGACATTCATATCGAACCGGATGACCAGAAACTGCGCGTGCGCTATCGTATCAATGGCGTGTTGAAAGAGCAGGATGCGCCGCCGCGGAGTCTGCACGCAAGCATAGTTTCTCGTATAAAAGTAATGTCGCAGATGGACGTTTCCGAAAAGCGCTTGCCGCAAGACGGCCGCTTCGTTGTTACAGTCGGTAACCGTGACATTGACGTGCGCGCCTCGACTCTTCCGACAGTCAACGGCGAAAAGGTTGTCTTACGCGTGCTCGACCGTCGCAATCTGGTCATGGGGTTGGCAAATCTCGGTTTTGCACCGCAGACGCAATCAGATTTTCAGGAGCTGATTCGCAAACCGGAGGGGTTGATTCTGATTACCGGCCCGACCGGTTCCGGTAAAACGACTACGCTGTATGCGGCTCTCAATGAAGTGAAGAGCATCGAGAAAAACATTGTCACTCTCGAGGATCCTGTCGAATATACGCTCCCCTTGATCAATCAGGTGCAAATCAACGAGAGAGCGGGACTGACCTTTGCCTCGGCGCTGCGCTCGATTCTCCGGCAAAATCCCGATATCATCATGGTCGGTGAAATCCGTGATGCCGAGACGGCGCAGATGGCCGTACGCTCCGCATTGACCGGGCATCTAGTATTGACGACCATACATACTAACGACGCCGCCGGCGCGGTGGCGCGCTTGATCGATATGGGCGTGGAAGATTACTTGCTTGCGAGCTGCCTTCTTGGTGTGCTGGCGCAGCGGTTGGTACGCACCATCTGCCCGCGCTGCAAGATCGAAGAGACATTGTCGCCGGCGGTGCTTGACGTGCTTGGGCTGGATCTGGCCATGAGTGACGGCCAATTCTACACCGGTCAAGGTTGCGAGGAATGCGGCGGCACCGGTTATGCCGGTCGCATTGGCATCTATGAATACCTGCCGGTCAATAACCGCATCCGCGAGATTATTCTGTCAAATCCAAATAGCGCTACCATCAAGAGTGCCGCGCAGCGATTGGGAATGACGACGTTGCGGGAGCAGGTGATCGCCAAGGGTCTCAAAGGCATTACCACCTATCGCGAAATCCTGCGCGTGACGCAGCAGGATGAGGTCTTGGAGTCGGTGTCGGATGCCGGTTGAATTTACATACAAAGCCCGTGATCTGAACGGCGCCGCATATTCCGGCGTACTGCGCATGGAAAGTGCTGATGCGGTGAGGGATTTCCTCGCCGAAAAGAAACTAATCCCGGTCGCAATAAACATCAAGACCAACAGTTTGTGGATACGACTTCGGCTCATTCTGAGCAAGAAGACTTCACATGAAGAGCTGATTCTCTTTACCCGGAAGATGAACGCTCTCTATAAAGCCGGCATTCCCATCACCGGGAGTCTGGGAATCATTGCCGACCAGCAAGATGAGTATTTTGCCGATGTCGCCTCGAAGCTGCGTTCTGACCTAGAACAAGGTTACTCTTTCTCTGATGCCGTCGCGCAGCATCCGGAGATCTTCGGCGATACCTATGTCAACGCCATCAAGATTGCGGAGCAATCGGGACGGTTGGATATCGTCCTCGACAAGTTAGCCACCACCTTGGAGCGGGACCTGGAAACTCGCGAGCAGATCAAGACCGCCATTCGCTATCCGATTATGGTGGTCATCATGGTCACGCTGGCCTTCTTTGCCCTCGTGACATTCGTGGTACCCAAATTCGCCGCTTTCTATGACAAGTATAATGCTCAGTTGCCACTGCCCACTCGCGTGTTGATCCAAATCAACCATCTAATTACGCATTACTGGCCGGTGCTGCTTGTTATGGTCTTTCTGGCCATTCCGGGGGTGATCAGGCTTTTCAGAGTGAAACAGTTCCGACGCTGGTTCGACGGTTTCCTGCTAAAACTGCCTGTCTTTGGCAAACTGCTCAACAAGATTTACATTTCGCGTTTTTCGCACTTGCTGGGCGTGACATTCGGATCCGGTGCGCCGCTTCTGGCGGGGCTGGATACCGTCAAGTCGGCTGTTGGAAATACTGTGATCGAGAGCGAGATTGACTTGATGCGTCAACAGATACAGCAGGGGAACACGGTCGCCAACATCAGGCATTTGCTGCCGCATTTTCCGAATCTCGCGCTGTCAATGATCCAGGTTGGGTTGGAGTCGGGGTCGTTGGAATACATGTTGCAGCAAGTTAGTTCCTTTTTTGATCGCGAAATCGACTACACAACCAAGCGCCTGCTGTCTCTTATTGAACCGTTTCTGATTTTGTTTCTTGGCGCTGTCGTCCTTTGTCTGGCGCTGGCCATCTTCCTGCCAATGTGGAACTTGATCCAAATTTTCCACCCTCATTAGTACAGTTGTCGCAAACTTTGCCGAAAAATTGAGAGAAGCCATATGAGGGGTAAGGTTGTACTCTAACTAGGAGAGAAGCTATGCTTTCACGCATCCGATCACAGTCAGGTTTCACCCTGATTGAGTTGATCATCATCATCGTCGTGCTGGGAATTCTCGCGGCCGTTGCAATTCCTAAGTATCAAGACATTACGAATGAGGCCAAAGCAGCGGCCTGCAAAGGCGCACTGGGCAGTCTGCGCAGTGGTACCTCGATTTACTATGCCAATCAGATCGTCAAGACCGGAACGCCTACCTGGCCGCCGATAGACAGTCTGCGCAACATTGGGACGGTGATCATTCAGAGCCTGCCGGCCAATCCCTATCAGCTCGCCACCAGCGCTCCGGATTCAATCGTTACCGGTGTGACCAAGGGCAAAGTCGTTGGAACCAGAGGTGGCTGGGCGTACAATGAGAAAACCGGCGAAATCTGGGCGAACACGACCAACAGCGGCGAGAACAACTGGTAACATGACGATCAGGAATCCGCGAAGCCAGACCTGTTCCGGTTTCACGCTGATAGAACTGATCATCATTATTGTCGTGCTCGGTATCTTGGCGACCTTTTCAATCGCCAAGTACTCCGACTTCCTTCAGGAGTCGAAGATTGCCGCGACACGCAGCGAAATGACGACGATCAAGCGCGCGATTATCGGCAATCCCCAAATGATCGCCGGCGGGCATTACATTGATGTCGGTTTTGCAGGCAATGTCGGACATCCACCGGCACAATTGCGCGAACTGGTGCGAAAACCGGACACCATTTCGGCATACAATGCGATTTCGCGGCTTGGCTGGAATGGTCCCTATCTCGACTCGGCTGGCGGTGACTATCTCAAAGATGCCTGGGGCCGAGACTACGCTTATAATCCAACGGCGCGGACGATCACTTCGGTCGGATCCGGCGCCAATATCGTAGTGAGCTTTTGAAATGCGTTTACAGTCCAATCAGAGCGGCTTCACTCTCGTGGAAGTGATCATGGTGATCGTCATCCTCGGAATCCTGGCGGCAGTAGCTATGAAGACTCTTGACAGCGGTCTCGAAACGTCACGTGTTGAAGAAACCCGACCCGAATTAGACCAACTTGCTATAGCGATTGGCGGTAATCCGGAACTCTTCTCCAACGGCGTCCGTTCGGATTTTGGATACGTCGGTGACGTCGGCGCTATGCCTCCAACTCTTGATGCTCTGGTCCAGAATCCAGGCTACGCTACGTGGAAAGGGCCATATATCAAGTCAGACTACAGCGGTTTTGCGGATGACTACAAACGCGATGCCTGGGGACAAACCTATGTGTATTCCGGCTCCACGACGATCAAATCAATTGGCGGTGCGCCGGACACGTTGACGCGCGTTCTGACTTCGGTAACAACTGATCTTACTGCTAATGCCGTAACGGCTCTGATCACCGATGGCGCCGGTAATCCTCCGGGAGACTCCGCCTACAAGGTCAGAGTAGTGCTGTCATATCCCAATGGAGCGGGGTCTGTCAGAGATTCGGTACTGGTCTCTAATACGTCGGGAATGGTGACCTTTTCCAGTTGCGTTCCCATTGGCAATCGAATCATCAAAGCTATCTACTCTGTTCCAAACGATACGGTTCAGACTGTAGTGTCAGTTCTGCCCAAGTCGACGGTGATAGCAACCCTTCGCTTTCCCGGTGCTTTGTGGGCAGCGGAAGCCGGGGGAGGCTCTTCGTCTGATCTGCAATATGTGACCGGAACTGCTCAGACTTCCGGAGGGGGCAATAGCAATCTGCAGTTCGACATAGTGAATAATAGTTCGGCCAGCAAGACAATCACCACTATAAAAGTCACCTATTCCGTCACCGCCTATTATGAGGCGGTTATTTGGGGCGGCAACACAGTCTTCTCATACAGCGGCACGCGGGCCGGGAACGGAGAGACGGTCAATTTCACTAGCGGGCAGACGATTGCGGGAGGCGGTGGTCAGGCAACGGTTCGCGTAAACGACTTCGAGTTGACTTCCAGTGGCAGCGGTTCGCCTGTCAACATTTCAGCGACGCTGATAACGGTCGATTTCTCTGACGGATCGACAATAACTTTCACGACACCATAGGAAGAACCATGACCATAGCAGCCGAGACACCCCAAATTTCACAACTTCCGGTCGACGAGGAACTCGCGCCAGCGACACCGCCGCTTGCGGAGAATATTCATTCCGGCAGGCTGTGTCTTGAGATCGGCGCTGATTACCTGCTTTGGGGTCTTGTCGACAAGAAATCCCTCAAAGGTCAGAGAAGTTTGGTCGGCGCATTCACCGATTCGCATCTCAATGATTTCAACGTCCAAGCGAGCTATGTGAACGAGATTTTCGCCAAGTCTGATCTGCAGCATGGCGAAGTAGATCTGTTTTTGTCACTGCCGGACGCTATGCTACGGTCGTTCTTCGTTCCGGTTGTTCCCAAAAATGAGCTGAAGCAGGTCGTGCTTTGGGAAGCGGGTAAAGTTTTTCCATTTGGTTTGCAGGGTGAGCTTTTTGCCTGGAGGATTGTCAATTCGGTCGAATGGAGCGGTACTCGCAAATATCAAATCCAAGTTGCGGCTGTGCCGTCCGCCAAAGTGACTCCGATCTGCGAGTTGTTAACAGCAAAGGGGCTTGTTGTCAAGCGCGTGACACTAGCGGCGCTGGCCTGGGAACCTATACTTGGGAGTCTTACCGCTTCTGCAGAGACTCCTGCCGCCTCCTGCACGGCAGTCGTGCGGTTACTTGGCAATCGACTGAGCGTGTTCTGCTTCCATCGTGGCGCCCTCGAATTTGTGAGAGAAAACACAATCGAGTTATCGGAGAGCGGTGGGGAGTTCGAAGCGAGCCTGCGTTATCTCGACGGATCGGCTCCGGCGCCCTTGTTCGACCCGATCGCGTATCAGGCCATAGACCCGCATGCAGTCTCGCGAATGGTGCTGGACAATCTCGATTACTACTACGGACGTTTTACACAGCGAACCGTCGACACCATTATCCTGGCCGTACCGCTGGAAGAGCACCAGCCGATCGCCGAAGCTCTTCAGGAAACGCTCGGTGTACCGGTGCTTGCCGCTTTCGGCGATACCAAAGCAAAAACCCCGAGCGACGTTCTGTCGCAAAGCCTCTTGGCGCCGGCAACTCACAAGGCGCTGCGCCGAAGCAAACAGCTCGATCTTCTGCCGACGCAGCTACGCGTAGCCGGTCAGCAGCGGGCGCACTTCAAGTATTCATTGTATGCCGCAACGCTGGCCCTGACGGCTGCGCTGTTGGCGAGTGTTTTTCAGTTTATCATTCTGGGTGGTCTGGTCAACGAAGAGGGGCGACTGCAATCAGAGCTAGAGGGCATCAAGAACTCGGTGCCTTATCGGGAAATAACTACTCAGGTTAGTGAGCAAACCCAGTGGCAGACACAACTGGCGCAATTTCGCAGGACCTCATCCGAACATTCCCAAATTCTGAAAGCCCTCAGCGTTTTTACGCCGTCGGACATTTACCTGACCAGCATCAACATTCAGGCGGCTCAGGACGCAACCGGTCGTCAGATTAACTCCGTGTCAGTGGCCGGATTTGTAAAGGACAATGGCCGTTATCTGGAGTTGCGTTTAGCCGAGTACCTGAAAACACTGATGAATTTTCCCGGTTGTCATAGAGTGGAGCTAAGCAATCAAAATACGACGATCAGTAACGAAGGGAAGCGACTGGAATTCAGCGTGGCCATGGAGTTGGGTAGTTGAAAGCATTCATTAGACATAGGACACTCTTGACGATTGGGCTGGCAGTAGTGGCTCTGATAGCATGGATGATTCTTCTGTATCAGCCAACTCGTCTGCGGCTTGAGACGACTCGTGTTCAGGTAGCCTCGCTCGATCAGGAGGTCAGTATCGCCAGACAGTTTTTGACAGAGGCTTCGCAGGTCATGGAGAAAGACGCCTGGCCACGGCAACGACGTGACCTGCTCACGAACCTGTGTCGAGTCGATTCACTGGAGACCTTCGTTGACCGACTGGCAGCGGATTTCAGCCGGTTTGGTGTCAGCCACGCTGAGTTTGCGCCCGATCTCAACGAGTTGCTGAAAGAGAACCGAATTCCCTTTGGTGACATTATGCTCACCGGAGCGAAATTCGAAGTACATTGTCAGGGGCGTTTCCTCAGTTTGGGCAAGGCGCTCGAATACCTTGAGCAGCAACCCTATTTCGTGGATCTGTATTCCATGAACATCGCTTACAACGAAGCGACTAACCCGGAAGTGCTTTGCACCATGAATTTTGCGGTGTACTTGCGGGATCGGGAGACGACACATGACTGAAAGACGCCGCAAGCAAATCATATATTCGATTTTCGTAATCGCCGTGACTTGGGCAATCTTCAACTTCCCGCATCACAGGAAACCGATTGAGTCCCAGTCGCCGCAGGCCTCGGAAAATGCGCCTGTTGTCGCTGTGGCTACACCGGAGCTATCAACAAGACCTGCACTGACACTTCCCGATCAATGGGGCAGAGATCCGTTTGTCCGTGGCGGCGAACGCGCGACAAGCATGCCAAGCGAAGTAATTCCTTCGTTCCGCGTGGCGGCAGTATCAGTAGGCGGAGGAAAAGCGATGGCGGTGATAAACGGCAAGATGATCGGTCAGGGAGATGCTATACAAGGTTGGCGCGTGAGGGCCATTTCCAACGCCGGCGTAGTGCTCGAATCCAATGGCAGGAAGATTACTTTGACAATTGGTGGTGAATAGAATCATGGACAAGCTAACGCGTAGAACAAAGTGCACGGCCGCGCTGGTCGTTGCCGTCTGCCTCCTGACCGCGGCGTCACTCTTTGGTGGCGAAAAAAGCGATCTGGGATTCCTCAACAACAAGGTCTCGCTGACACTCGACAAGAGTCCTGTTGCCGATGTTGTCAGGCTGTTGGCCAAGCAGAATGGGTTCAATGTAACTGTCGCAGGGGAAATTCAGGGTGAGGTGTCGATGATTCTAAATGATGTCCCTCTGGCGGAAGCGCTAGATGCCATCTTGTTGCCGAACAAGTGCACATGGTACATCAAGCAAGACGTCATGGTAGTAAAACCGTCAGACTACCTGGCCGAAGATGAACGCATCACCGTCGTCGCCCGACTGCGTTATGTCTCTGCGCAGCAGGCGTCCCAAGCCACTACGCATCTCCTGTCAACCGGCGGCAAGATCGAAGTATTGGCCGATGCCGACACCCCCGCGGACAAGAAAACCTCGTCGACAATGCTGGTGATTTCTGATCGCAAATCGGTGGTCGATCAGGCTATGCGAGTGATTCAGGAACTCGATCAACCGGAGCCGCAACTCAACATCGAAGTCAAACTGGTCGAGACCAATCTGACTGTTGATGACAAACTGGGCGTCAACTGGCCGGAATCGTACAGCATGCTTTTCGGTAACGCTACGGACGAAAGCGGCAATGCCGGCGCACTCGCAACACATGCACTCGACGGCGGCAAGTGGATCTGGGGCACCTTCTCCGCGACAACCGTGCAGACGGCGCTCGACGTAATGTTGAAATCCGGCAATTCCAAAGTGTTGTCCGATCCCAACCTTACGACTCTATCCAATAAACCGGCGGAAATTGCTATTACCACTACGATTCCCGTTCAGACGCTCAACCGCTTCACCGAGGGGGCGGTTATCCAGGACATTGTCTCCTTCCAAGATCTCGATGTTGGCATCACGCTCAAGGTCACCGGTCGCGTTAATGATTCCGGCCTTATCACTCTCGCCGTCAACCCAACCATTGAAGAGATCACGGGGTACACCGGTCCTACGGACAACCAGCGACCGATTACGGCCAAACGATCGATGAATACGAACGTCAGGGTCAAGGATGGGGAGACTCTGGTTATGGGAGGACTCCTGCGGGAAACCAAAGTGAAGACGGTCTCGAGACTCCCGGGATTGGGTAGCATCCCCTATGTGGGCAGAGTGTTCCAACACCACACTACGCACAAAGAGAAGACTGACCTGACGGTGTTTATCACACCCAAAGTCGTGTCGCCGTAGCCGCCACATTACGGGCGGTCTCTGATCGGGCATTTTTTGTTGACATAATTGCGCGAGAGCCCTTTGTTTGATTTGTCTGGGAAGACTGAAGCAAGGAGTCTCAACACGGCAAAAGCCCAAGTAAAAGCAGTCAAGGAGGTTCCGTGCGCCGGCAAGAGCGCCGACGGCAAGGCCTGCAAATGTTTGGTAATACCTCCGGCGAAATACTGCAAACGCCATTCCAAGTAGTGTATCTCATTCACTTCTCGCACGTTGATTGTCGAGATCACTACCATGGATCGCGATCTTCTTCTGACAGAGTTGGCAGGATGGATCAAACAGAGGATTAAATAGATGCGCGCCATGATTCTCAGACGGCAGCGTCACCCACTGGAATTGGTCGAACTGCCCACTCCGACGCCCGCAGTCGGGCAACTGCTGATTCGCGTCCATGCCTGCGGCGTCTGCCGCACCGATCTGCATGTCATCGACGGTGATCTCAAAGAACCAAACTTGCCAATCGTCCTCGGACATCAGATTGTCGGCTCGGTTGCGGATACTTCACAAAGCACCGGGCGGTTTAAGGTTGGAGACAAGATCGGCGTGCCGTGGCTCGGCTGGAGTTGCGGCAAGTGCGAATACTGTAACACGGGCAGGGAAAACCTCTGCGATGATGCTCGCTACACCGGCTATCAAATCAACGGTGGCTTTGCCGACTATGCTGTTGCCGACGAGCGCTTTTGTTTTCCGATACCGCAAGGTTATCCTGACCTTCAGGCCGCTCCCCTGCTCTGCGCAGGGCTGATTGGTTATCGCGCCCTCGGTATGACCGGCGACGCACAACGGATTGGCTTCTACGGCTTTGGCGCTTCGGCACATATTCTTCTTCAGGTCGCATGTTATCAGAAGCGGGAAGTCTACGCTTTTGGCCGACCGGGCTTCACAGACAGTCAGGCATTTGCCATGGAACTCGGCGCGGTTTGGGCCGGCGATTCTCTTCAGTCTCCGCCTGTCCCGTTAGATGCCGCCATTATCTTCGCGCCGGCAGGCCATTTGGTGACCACGGCGTTGAGCGCAGTCGGCAAAGGTGGAGTTGTGGTGTGCGCCGGAATTCACATGAGCGATATACCGTCGTTTCCCTATTCGATGCTTTGGGGGGAGCGCGCTATCAGATCAGTAGCCAACCTGACTCGCCGCGATGGTGAAGAGTTTCTGGCACTGGCGCCGCAGATACCGGTCAAGACGCAAGTGCATGCCTACGTTTTAGAGCGCGCCAACGAAGCTCTTGATGATTTACGTACCGGTCGTTTCACCGGCGCGGCCGTCATCACGATTTCTTAGGCCTCTTCTTTGCCGGTTGATGCCGCCACCCGTGACGGCTTTGCCACAACTTCGGCATGCTCGGAAGATTTTACGGAGTGGTTGCGATAGGCATTAACTGATTCCGCTGCCTGTAACAATGACTTGCTGACGGCCGAACTCTGATCCGAGTTGAGCGTTCCGTGAATCGCTTTTTCGGCCTCGAGCAGAAGGTCATCGGTCGTGAACGGCTTTTGATCCATCGTGTATTCGAACTGCTTTTGCCGGATGAAGTCAACTGTGCCGAGATTGCGACCGTTGGCTGAAATACCGAAAACTCCTTCTGACTGCAGGTGCTTGGCGACGTCACCGCCGGTAGCTGAGTCAGTCAGCGAATTGTCTTCTTGAGCCTGCCCGAATTGAAGCGCCGCCGTCATTTCGCGCTGCATGGCGTCTTCATCCGAAACGCTTGCGGACACGCTATCAACGATGGAAGAACTTGCCACGGCGTTGTCGGTTGCCGCTTTGGCAGAGGGCTCTGCCAGACGAATCTTCGGTGGCGCTGCTACAGGCAATGATTGACTCAGCGACTCCAGGGCTTTGGACTTGCCGCTACTCGAAATCTCTTGGCTTTCGTCGGTCGTGGTTGGCTCAAGAGGCGCTACCTTTTTCACCATGCTTTTGGAATGCTCACCCAGGTTGCGGTCTGCAACCGTGGCAGAATGCTTCTGGCTGGCTGGCGATTTCCCAACGGTTCTCTTAGTGATGGGCTCCCCCGAACCAGTCCCATATCCTGCCAAAGCCGACTTGGACGCTACTTCGTGTTCGTTGGTATCAGGGCGCCAGTCCGAAGCTGGTTTGTCGGGTCTAGCGCCTTGAGCCAATATTGATTTGTCCTTTGGCGAACTACGTTCGAATGCATCCACGGTTGCGGAAGTCTGACCATTGTTGCGTACCGCCGATCGATTTCCCCAGCGTTCCGTTAGCGGAACAGCCCCCTGGTCCGGCGCCTTCGTTGCTGGTTTCATGGGGTTGCCGGTACCTTCGGATTCGTGAACCCCCTGATCCGCCGCTTCCTTCTGCACATTCTTGGGTGCAAGTGGCGGGCTAGCGTTCGCATCCCGATAGGTCGTCGTGATATTCGCTCTTAATGTCATGGCCGAACTCCCTTAGTTGCTACTTGGGCCGGAAACTGCGCTCCTCTGCCCCATAGGAGTCCCTCAATTTCCATGCCGAGACAGTGGCGCAAAATCCATGCTGTCTGCCAACGACTTGGCCGAGTGGGGATTGTTCCAGCATTCCCGAAAAGCTGTTTCATTCCCGCAAGTATGGGGACCGTCCCATTGCTTGGTCCCGTCGATCTATCTTGAATTCTGCTGACAAACGGTATGGGCAGCAAGCGCCTCTGTGTGGGGAAATCCCAATACTCCAAAACGTGCGAGAATAGAACTCTCGCCAATGCTCGCATTCCGTCCGACTGCCAACGGCCTGATTGATAGTCGGATATGCGCGCAAACGGCGATTGTTTCATTCGTGGCAAGGTTGTTGCGGAAAGAATCAGCCGGCAGCGAGAGTGAAGGAGAAAGTGTGAGCATTATGATAAGCAGCAACTATGCGGGGATGAACACAGTACGCAACATCTCTCTCATCCAGAGAAGCATCTCACGCACCGCCCAGCACCTCGCGTCAGGACTGGAGATGGATCAAGCTTCCGATGAACCGGCTGCGTTGGAGATCTCCGAACAGATGCGCTCGCAAATTGGTTCGCTAACTCAGCACATCAAGAACCTAGAGTTCAATCTCAATAAGAATAATGCGGTCGATTCGGCAATCTCGGAACTGCGCAGCAAATTGGTGGAGATTCGAGGTGTTGCTGTCGCAGCCGCCGATGCAGATGTGGCGACACCCGAGACGGGAAAAGCATACCAGATGCAGATCAATGATCTGCTCACAACCTACAATCAGCAACTTTCAAGTGCCGAATACGCCGGACAGAAACTGTTCGGTAGCTCATCCGGGCCGACCTCCCGGCTGGCGCCGTTGCCTGAATTTGCAGTGGCCTATGCTGAGGATGCCGAGGCTGCTGTCGCAAAGATCGACAGCGAGATGGCGTTTTTGAACCTAGCTACGGAAGCCGTCGGGGCGCAATCCAAAATGGACTATCGATCGACTGTTAGCTCGCTGGAAGTGGCCTCGCAGAACATGACGGCTGCCGAGAGCGAAATTCGTGACACCGATTATGCGCAAAACCAAGCAGCTTATCTCAAGCTCCAAATGCAGCTCCAGGCCGACGTGGCTGCGACGTCACTGGGGAGTCTTTCAAGTGAGTCGGTTTTCAAGCTACTGCATGCGTGAGCGAAATAAGATTTTTACCTCCCCCCTAGGTGTTTTAACACACCTAATGCGCTTTCTGCCTGGGAGACCCGGAACCCCCTTCCGGGTCTCGATTCTTCTGGTAGCCAGCAACTTCAACACCTCAATAGCATTAGGTTCGTCGGCAACCCTGCGGTCTTCTTTTAAGTTTAAGGCAACTAACGAATTAAGGATTAAGATCGGATACCGATAATACTAGAAAGGTATACTTCGAGCCGGGTGAAATGCGAGCTATAGCAGGATCAATCAGGTCACTTTTTCCGCGACTGGAGAGCATCTACATCGCCTCGCGGGCTATCACCGCCGCCGCGGTGCTGGTTTGGATGCTTACATCGGTCCAGACTGACAGTGCGCACCGCGCGCTCGCCTTTGGCATGGTGATTTTTGGCGCCCATCTACTAGTCTTCTACTTTATCTGGCGGAAACGCCCCAAGTTCATTGGCGATGTCTTTGCCTACTCACTGATCTTCGACATCATTTTCGTCACGTATTTGATCAAATATACGGGCGGCGCCTTTTCCGGTTTCTATCTGCTGTATTACGTCGCGATCATGTTTTCCGCTTACTACTTCAGCCTAAATACCTGTGTCGGACTCTCGTTCGCCATCACGACCGTGTACATCGTAAGCAATCCGGAGTTGTTGACCAAGATCAGTCTGATCGAATTGGCGATACGCGTCGGATTTGCCTGGTTCTTTGCATACGCTGTCGGCTACGTCTCCCGCCACATGAGACAATCCGAAGGGAAACTGTTAAAGCTGTTGGATACGCTCAACGAGAGTACCACCGAGTTGGAACGGTCTCAGACGCGGGTAGAGACGATCTATGAGACGGCGCGAGTATTGGGCGAAATCCATGATGAGAAGGAAATCACTGACAATGTTCTCGACATCGCCGAAAACATCCTCGGTTTCGAGATGTGTTCGATCCAGTTCCTCGCCGGGGCCGGTGGCGAGTTGCACGAGCGCGCTCGCCTTCAGGATAGCAGGCGCCGCACCGACAAGCTGAGGGAACGAGTGCGGCTGGAAGGTGTCGCCGCCGCGGTGATCGATACCGGAGTCGCGCAGAGACTCATCGATCTTGACGGCAAACACGGCTATCTTCCCATGTCAGAGTCCGCCAAGAGCGCGCTGATTGTACCGATGATATCTCACAGCAAGGTACTGGGATTGTTGCAGGCCGAGTCAAACAAGGTGAACCGTTTCAACGAGATGGATCAGAAAGTGTTCTCGATTCTGGCTGCTTCGGCGGCAATGGCTTACGAAAACAGTCGCCTGAATCGCGAACTTGAGAAAATGGTGATCATCGACGAATTGACTGGCGTTTACAACTATCGTTATTTCAACGAGAAGTTGGCGGACGAAAAAAAACGTGCCGCCCGCTACCGGCAGCCACTGTCGCTTTTGATGGTTGACATCGATTGGTTCAAGCGTTGTAATGATACCTATGGTCACGAAGCTGGCAATGTGTTGCTTAAAGGTATTGTCGGAGTTATCAAAGTCAACATCCGCGATACCGATGTTCTCGCCCGCTACGGCGGCGAGGAGTTTATCGTGATATTGCCCCAGACGTTGCATGAGGACGCGCACTTGATCGCCGAACGTATCCGGTCTGAAATCGACAATTCCCGTTTTGGCGACGGTGTGAAATATCCGCTCCTACACGCCACCGTCTCTATTGGCATCACCACGTTCCCTGATAACGGCCGCAATGAAGAAGAAATCGTACAACTGGTCGATCGGGCGATGTACCTCGCGAAAGGGCAGGGAAAGAACGCGGTCGCGACGGTTTGATGGCGGATCTGCGATGCTGTCTTGGTTCAATGCTTGTGTGCGGGTTTGACGGAGGCGCACTTCCTGACGATTTCCGGACACTACTGCAAGCAAACTCACTCGGCGGCGTTATCCTGTTCGCCCGCAACTACTCCAACGGCGCGTACCTCTCTGAACTGACCACACAGATTCACTCGCTGTCTGAAATCCCTGTGCTGCTTGCCGTCGATCAGGAAGGGGGAAGGGTTGTCCGTTTTGCAGGTGACTTCCCAGCCTATCCATCACCGCGCTATTACGGGCTGCGACGCGATGCTGAGGGTCTGTTGACCACCACTGCGCGAACAGCCGAGCATTTGCACAAAGCCGGTGTCAATCTAAACCTGATTCCGGTCTGTGATCTTGCGCCTGACGATTCTGCACATGTCATTCATTCACGCAGCTATTCGAGCGATCCGGAAGAGATGGCGGATGTGGTCAGGCTGCAGATCAAGTGTCTGCGCGGGCAAGGCGTACTTTCCTGTGCCAAGCATTTTCCCGGTCTGGCGTCGGCTTATGGTGATCCCCACCACGTGGTCTCGAGATCGGACCAATCGCTCGCCGATTTTCGGCAGCGCGACTACATTCCTTTTCGGGCTGCTATCGACGCGCAAGT
>CAIYYT010000079.1 GCA_903930455.1 uncultured bacterium
CGCCACCGGCGAGAAACTCAGCCGCCGTGTTAGACCATCTTTCCGCGTCGACACCGAGAACAACTCGCCCCGCGCCGTCACCACCATCCGCTTACCGTCAGGTGACAAATCAAAATCATCAATACTGGTTTTGGCGTCGACGAACTTCGTGCGTCGTTGTAGACGATCACTCGGCAGCGTAATATCGACCTTGGCCGTTTTGCCACTCTTGAGATCAAGCATCCAGATATCCATCGCAAGCTGATACACGATCTTATCTCCGGATGCGCTCGGCCAGCGGATGTCATAGTCGGTATGCGTCGTGATCTGCTTGAGATCCGACCCGTCCGGCTTCATCGACCAGATATTTGCACGACCGGTCGAGTCCGACAGGAAGAAAATGCGGTCGCCGACCCACATCGGAAACTGATCATTGCCCGTGTACGTGGTGACTTTTTTGAATTCCCTCGTCTGCCAATTGCCCACCCAGATATCCTCCGCCCAACCGCCGTGGTATCTCTTCCAAGTGCGAAATGCCAGCATCGCTCTGGTGAACGCTACCCGTGGTCCGTTCGGCTCATAGGTCAACGTCGCTCCCTGATCCAATGGCAATTTCTCAGGGAATCCCCCCAACGGCGATATCGCGAACAGCTTGTAGACATAATTACCCGATTCCATAAACGACCGGTAGATGATCTTGCCGTCGGGCGACCAGCCAACTACATGATCACCCCACGGATGGTAGGTCAACCGTTTCGGCTCGCCCCCTGTCACCGGTATCACATAGACATCAGCGTTGCCGTCATATTCCCCCGTAAACGCAATCCATTTGCCATCCGGCGAGAACTTGGCAAATCGCTCTTCCCCCTCAGCCGTTGTCAGGCGCAGCGCCGTGCCACCGTTCGCGGAGACCATCCAGAGGTCCCCCTCGGATGTAAAAACGATCTTGTCCTGATAGATATCCGGATACCGGAAGAAACCTTGTTGCTCACCGACGTCATTTCCGGCGGGTGTCGCTGCCAACGCGGCTGCCACCATTGCCAGAAGCATGATCATCATGATCGTTGTCTTTCGCAGATTCATCGCCTATTCTCCTAAAAGTGAAATTACCTTCATACGTTAAAATACTCCGAGTCCACGCCCGAAGTTGCACGGGCACAATCTCGCGCTGTCACTGCTTGCGCGCAACCCCTTTGTTGTCATTGCCGATTCGAACACCACCAAGAAAACCGCTTGACACATTCCGCCACAAGAGCTTCTTTATAGAGGATATTGTCGTTGACAATCCATGGGAGGGATCGACAAATGACCGCTTTGACGCAGGGGAACATGGAGTATCATCAGGAAGTGAAACCGGTAGCGGGGTCATTCTCGCTGGAGCATGATGTGGAGGAACGATGACTTTCAGCAAGGAGTTCAGCGAGAAGGACATAAAACTGCTAAAGCAGCTACTGACAAGCGGCGCTCCATTTGTGGAACATAAGGGGAGTGTTTGGAAGAATTTCTATGACATCTCAACAAGGCAATTCCTGATTTCGAGTAATCGCCACCTTGACGACTTCATCTGGGCTCTAATAGCTGGGTTGGGGAGTGTCTCCGCGCCTGTCTTGGAAGAAGCAAAAGAACTGGTCTCGCGCATGGAAAAGTTTGTGGGGCCGCGAAATGTCCCACCAAAGATAAACCACCCGCGGAAGGCCGCACAGCCGCCGCTGCGTCCGCATCATACTGTCGGACTAAGTCTCCGAAAGTGGCAGGAAGAAGCGCTCCAGCAATGGATTGCCAACAATAGACGAGGTGTCGTCAAAGCCGTTACCGGTTCGGGAAAAACCGTGGTTGGCATCGCCGCAATTTCTGACTTTCTGTTGTTGTCCCCTACCGGAAAAGTAGTTGTGTTGGCACCTTCTGTTGTCTTGGTCAAGCAGTGGGAGAGAGAAATCCGCAAGTACTTACCGAGTCTTGAAAAACATATCGGTGTCAGAGGCGGAGATCGAAAAGCAAGTTTCGCAATAGAAAACATTATCATACTCGTCATGACCCTCCAGTCCGCAGACAAGAACATGGGGTTTGAGAAAGACGTCATCAGAGATTCCCCTATGATGTTGGTCGTTGATGAGTGCCATCGCAGCGGTAGCCCCAAGTACGCAGAGATACTCGGAAATTTTGCAGGGGATTCTCGCCTAGGTCTCTCTGCCTATCCCTATAGAGACAATGACTATGGTTTCGAGGCCGTAATAGAGCCGAGGATAGGCGCTGTAATTTACGAATACACGTATAAGAGTGCTGTGAGAGACGGAGTCATCTCCCCGCTTGAAGTAGTCTTTATTAGATTACGTCTCACGGACCACGAGCGGGCGATGTATGACACACTGTCCGAACGAATCCTGGAACAGAGGAAGCTAGTGATTAGCTACTTTCCCGCTCTTTTGACATCACAGGATTGGTTCAAAGATCTCACAATTGTCATCCAGCGAGCGGCAATGAACATCCCAACCTTTCAACGAATTCGCTCAGCTTTCCTGCAAGAGAATCAGAATGTTCTCTTAACTTTCGGCGAATCGCTTTCGACATATAAAACGACCACCCCCGCGTGTGTCTCCGATCCAACTGCACAAGAAGAAAATGCAATTCTTCGGCTCTATCAGCTTTGGATAGAACGCACTACTCTGCTCCACAAAATCCAATCTCGGGCGCAATGTACGCTGGCTCTGGCTTCTCTCATCCCGACGAAACGCCAGACCCTTGTTTTCCACCAATTCATCCCAGAAGTGGATTTACTTACCCGACAACTCAGAAGTAAGACGGACCACCGAGTAGCCAGGCTACATTCGGGAATTGATAATAGAGAACAAGACGCCGTGCTCGAAGAGTTTCGAAATCGACAGATCAGTATTCTCGTATCCTGCCGAAGTATAGATGAGGGGCTCGATATACCAGATGCAGATGTTGAGATTCTCACGGCAGTTTCGAGATCGGCTAGACAGATCATTCAGCGCACTGGACGCATCCTCCGACCATCAAAAGAAAAGGCTCTACTGTTTGTGCTGTATGCACCAAATACCAGAGAGGATCAACTGAAAAACAAGACGGAGGTCATTTTCGGAGCTACATTTCGCACGCATGAGATCACTTTTCCCGAGGAGCTTGACAAAGTGCCTCCTCTGTTCAAGACCCAGAAAAAAGAAGAACAGGATAGTATGGGAACGGCCGGGACCGAGGGGGAGACACTTAACAACGAGGTCATGTCACTATACAAGCGAGGTCTCTATGATAGCGCTGTAGAAGTCTCAACAAAGGCGTTACGGGTTGCCGAACAGGCGGTCGGCCCCGATCATCCCGATGTGGCCTCGATCCTGAACAATCTCGCGGAGATGTACTGCGCCCAAGGCCAGTACACGCTGGCAGAACCGCTCTATAAGCGCGCGCTCGCGATTGAAGAGAATGCCCTCGGCCCAGATCACCCCGCTGTGGCTAGGAACCTTAACAATTTTGCGGAACTGCGCAGCGCTCAGGGTGAGTACAGGAAAGCCGGACCCCTCCACAAGCGCGCGCTGGCCATCAGGGAGAAAGCCCTCGGTCCGGATCATCCCGATGTAGCTCAGAGTCTGAACAACCTTGCGGTGCTGTATAGAAAAAGTGGCAGAGAAAAAGAAGCGGAGGCATTGGACGAGCGAGCCGCTGCCATCGAGGAGAAGGCCCTCGGCCCTGATGATCCCTCTGGCGGCCACGAGCCTGATCAACCTCGCTGAGACGTACCGCGCCCAAGGCCAATATGCGCTGGCAGAGCCGTTATACAGACGCGCGCTCGCGATTAACGAGAAAGCCCTCGGCCCGGAACATCCTGATGTGGCTAGGAACCTTAACAATTTTGCGGAACTGCGCAGCGCTCAGGGTGAGTACAGGAAAGCGGGCCCCCTCCACAAGCGCGCGCTGGCCATCAGGGAGAAAGCCCTCGGTCCGGATCATCCCGATGTAGCTGGGAGTCTTGAGAATATGGCGGCGCTTTATAGAATAACTGGCAGGGAAGAAGAAGCAGAAGCACTGGAGAAACGAGCCGCTGCCATTCGGGCAATACGGCGATAGCTTCGTAGGTCAAGCCGACTCGCGGCGTGACACCAAGCCTTAATACAACCTCGATCTCTTATTCAAAAACGCCAGCAGCGACAAATCATATCCCATCGCCGTGTCAATCGGCACATAATCGATATTCGACATCCGGCACTCCCGCGAAAACCGATCCAATATCGCGCCGATAATTCGCTGGTAGTCTCTTTTGATCTGCCACGGCAACGTATTGATTTGCTCGCCGGTCTCCATGTCTTTGAAAATCGCCTCCAACGGAAACGAAAAATCGCGCTCTTTGGGATCGAGCACATGGAACACGATCACTTCATGTTTACGATGTCGGAAATGCTTCAGCCCCGCCAGTATCTGATTTGGTTCATCCAGTAGATCAGAAATCAGAATCACCAACCCGCGCCGCTTGATCCGCTCCGCCATTTCGTGAAGCGTCCCCGCGATATTGGTCTTCTCAGTGGGTGCAAATCCTTCCATCTCGCGCAACAACACATGTAGATGTGATGCCGCCGACCGTGGTGGCACATAGGTATTGATCTTTTCGTCAAAACCCACCAGCCCGACCGCGTCCCGTTGTTTGAGCATCAAAAACGACAGCGCCGCCGCAAGCTGCAAACCGTAGGTCAACTTGTCAATCCGCCCATCCGCCGCAAACGCCATCGACCGCGAGCAATCGACCAACAGGTACGCCTTGAGGTTGGTCTCTTCTTCATACTCCTTGATGAAGAACTTGTCCGACTTGGCATAAACTTTCCAATCGATGTTGCGGATCGGATCCCCCGGCATATACTGCCGGTGTTCGGCAAATTCGACCGAAAACCCGTGATACGGCGACCGATGCAACCCCGCAATAAACCCCTCTACCACTAGTCGCGCTTTGATCTCCAGCCCCTTAAGGCGGCTGACCACTTCCGGGCTGAGATACTTAGTCTGTAGTTGTTTCTGCATACTTCATTTATACACAACTTAGCCTGCATCCGTCAAGGAAAGTTATTTTGACCTTTGCGCTGTAGAACTATGTGTAGGATTTGCCGTTTTGTTTCGATAAATAGTGACATGAACCCCTTGGGAGCATTCCGATTCCTGCACACGACTTATCGTCTTGGTCGCACGGATCGACAACGATTTGGCGTTAGCTATCTGTCTCAACTCAAGGAGATCTACGCGCTCCATCGACTCAACGGGCTGGAACCCTACGAGTATTTCCAGTATCGTCTTTCCGATCCCGCTCTGACCTGGGAAGAAAAGAAAGCTTATCTCAGTTATAATCAGGGCTGTGCCCTCCACCGCGAGCTCTCGCCGCTCGATGATCGGGCCATCACTTCCAAGTTCCTTTCCGAAAGGTTTTTCAATTGGTTCGACATTCCTATGCCGCGGACTTACGGGATTTATGATCCCCGTTTCGGAAGAACGGCTGATGGCAAATCGCTGAAAAATGCTCAGGAGTTTCGCGAGTTCATCGAAAAGCTCGAAGCTGACAAATTTGTTTTGAAACCGATCGCCAGCAGCAAAGGAGCTGGGATCACCGTCATTCTGGGGCGCGAGGGCTTGATCTTCATTTCTGCCAACGGGGAACGATATTCACTCGAAGAGCTATTCGAAAAATGCCTTGAAGGCTGGAAAACGACATACGCGCACACGTCGTACGGGTTGCTCATTCAGGAATATATTGAACAGCATGAAATCCTGCAGCGAATACAGCCCCACAGTCTTAATACCCTTCGCGTCATCACCTTTATCAATAATCGCGAGGAAGTCGAGATTCTGGCCACTATGGTGAAATTCGGACTCGGCGCCAGCGCCGTCGACAACTTTTCGAGTGGTGGATGCGCGGCACGGGTGGACGAAGGGGGGATCATCCGGAAGGTGGTTCTCGAAGACTCCGGCTCCTTTGAACACATCACAAAACACCCGGCCACCAATCAGCAAATAGAGGGGATCAAACTACCCTATTTCGATGAAGCGGTAGCTCTCGCTGTGCGAGCACAATTGCATATCCCACAACTGCGCACACTGGGATGGGACATCGCCATCACCCCCGAGGGTCCGGTTATCATCGAAACCAACGTCTTCTGGGGAAACGTTACTCAGGCCCTGATCTGCAAGGGTATGATTACCCCCGGCCTGCGAGAAGTCCTCAACCGAATCGATTGGTAAAAGTACACAGTCGATGACTCACCAAGCGGGCTGCGAACTGACTGCTCGCCTATATCCTCAGCAGCACCGAAATCCCATTTGGTCCCAGATACTTCTGCGGCATTCGATACACACTGTCTGCAATCGCCTCTTTGGGAGAAATAAACTGCCAACCCTGGTTGGTATACCAGGTCAGCAGACTATCAAGATAGTCCGCGTTGAGTAGCGTCA
>CAIYYT010000080.1 GCA_903930455.1 uncultured bacterium
GTGTCAGCGCCAGCCGCGATGCTCAGGGTGGTTCTGATTCAACACGAGTCCGGTTGGAAATCAAGGGAGACTCCAGTGTCGGCTTCAATATGATGGCATTCCAAATCGATTCAACCATGACCGATGCCGAGGCCAAGGCCGTCGTTGAGGCCAAGCTGGCAGCGCAGGGCATGACCAATGCTCATGTCGTCGTGACCATGGATGCACAAGGCAAGCGAAAGATCGAAATCAATGGCAACTGTACAGAACCCTGTACCCACTGATGCCGAAGACAAGCGTCGGGTCACAGCACTGAGATAGAATTCTCGATTGCGACCGTGAGTTGTCGCAGACATAATCCTAAATTGCAGACCCAGTCGGGCATTCATGAGAGTGCCCGATTAATATTTCCCCTTAACATTCCGAGGTACTCCCCGACGTTTAGAGGTTGACCCTGCGAAGCTCAAGTGGTACATTCCCCCAATCGCGGGAGGAACTTGAATCTACCTAACGCCCTGACACTCTTAAGGATTGCCCTTTCACCTATCTTTATGGGGCTGTTCATCATCGACAATCTCTGGACCCGGTTCTGGGCCATGGTGATCTTCATTATCGCGGCGTTGACCGATCTCTATGATGGCTACTATGCCCGCAAGTATGGCATTACCACCAGCTTCGGCAAATTCGTCGACCCGCTGGCAGATAAGATTCTGGTATCAGTAGCTTTCGCCTCTTTCGTGACGCTCGGCTATGTAGCCATGTGGATGGTGCTCGCAATCATCATTCGCGAGTTTTTAATTACGGGGTTACGTTCGCTGGCAGCTTACAAGGGGGTCGTTATCGTGCCAACACGTTGGGCCAAGGTCAAGACGTTTATGCAGATGACCGCCATCGCTGTAATTCTCCTGTTGATCAATCTCAAAACCTTCTCCAAACCGATCGGCATCGAGATGCCGTGGCTTGCATCAGCGCAAACCGCTGAGTTTATCAAATGGATGATGCTGGTGACCGTCATGGTGACGTGGGGTACTGGCATTGACTATCTGGTCAAGAGTTATTATCTTCTCAAAAACGCATTGAAGTGACGCCTTTGAAAAAAACACTGATCAAAACTCTCGCAACCGGCTTCGGCTTTGGATTGTCGCCGCTAATTCCCGGCACCACCGGCACGATTCCCGGCGTGATTATCGCCTGGTTTCTTTTTCCATACGGCTGGTGGCTGGCTGTAGCCATGACGTTGGCTGCGCTGGCTGGTGGAGTCTGGCTGGCTGGTGAAGCCGAAAACTACTATGGCCATGACGGCAAACCAATCGTCATCGACGAGATTGCTTGCATCATGTTGTCATATCTCTGGGTGCCACATCAGGTCAATTACTATGTCATCGGCTTTGTGCTGTTCCGCTTGCTCGATATCTGGAAACCATATCCGGCGCGCCAGTGGGAGAGTCTGCCGCGTGGTTGGGGTGTGATGGGGGACGATTTCGCTATTGGTGTCTACACCAATGTCTTCCTGCAAATGCTGGTGCTGTTCAGGATTGGGATGTGAACGCAGAAATCATTACCATCGGCGAAGAGATCATCTCCGGCCATACGCTCGACACCAATTCGGCCTATATCGCCAGCAAGCTGTCGGAGATCGGCATTGCGGTGCGGTATCGAGTCTCGGTCGGTGATCGTGTGGAGGACATCGAGGAAGCCATACTCGCGGCATGGAATCGCTCGGCGGTGACTATCGCCACCGGCGGACTGGGACCCACTACAGATGACATCACAAAGAAAGCGATCTGTAATGCCTTTGATCGCAAGCTGGTATTCCATGATGATCTGCTGAAGCTCCTGGAAAACCGCTTCCGTAATTTGAATCGCAAATTGCCCGCCATGGCACAAAATCAGGCGCTTCAACCGCAAGGCGCCGAGTTGCTGGACAATCCGATTGGCTCGGCTCTGGGAATTCTCTTTCAGGAAGACGAACGCTGTTTCATCTCACTTCCGGGTGTGCCATCCGAGATGGAAGCAATCATCGACCAGTCGGTGCTCCCGCTTCTGCTCAAGCGAGAGGGACGCAAGCACATTGAGATTCGTCGGATCCGCACGACCGGTATCACTGAGTCGGAGTTGGCACAGGCCATTGCCGATCTGGAGCCGATTCGAGAGAACATGTGGCTGGCGTATTTGCCTGGCCATCAGGGCACCGATCTGCGTGTGGTGTGTCGGTCCGAAAACGAAGCGGAAGCCAAAGCCGAGGTGGACAAACTGTCTGAGGCCATTGTCGGACGTGTGGGGGAGTTCATTTACACGATCGGTGATCAGACCATTTCCGAGGTCGTGGGATCGTTGCTCAAGAATGGTGGCAAGACTATTGCCACGGCAGAATCGTGCACGGGTGGTCTGATGGCCAAGTATTTGACTGACGTGCCGGGGAGTTCAGAATACTATCGCGGATCGGTCGTTGCCTATTCGAACGAGATCAAGCAAAGTGTGCTCAAAGTGCCACCGGAAATGTTAGAGCAATACGGTGCGGTCAGCGCACAGGTTGCTGAGGCGATGGCGACCGGTGTACGGAGCCTGATAGGGGCAGACTTTGGCTTGTCATCGACCGGTATCGCCGGTCCGGATGGCGGGACACCTGAGAAGCCAGTGGGGTTAGTATATATCGGTTGCGCACAGGCAAGTGGTGTTGTGTCGAAGAAGGTTAACCTCTTTGGGACGCGACACCGTGTCCGGGAGCGTAGCGCGACTATGGCACTGGATATACTTCGCAAAATCATGATAGGCAGGTAACAATGCGACTTTTTGTAGCAGTCAAGATTTCGGATGCGGTTCGCTCGGAACTGACGGAATTCGTCGATCAGTTCTTGCAGTTCCCCGGCAAGGTCAAATGGGTCGAACCGCAGAATATACATCTGACCCTGAAGTTCCTTGGCGAAACTGACTCCAAACTGCTCGATAAAGTCAAATCGGCGACAGTAGCGGCGGCAAAGGGGCTCGGCGCATTTGACATTACACTCTCCGGTTGCGGAGCGTTTCCCAATCTCAGGGCGCCAAAGGTATTCTGGGTCGGCATTGTCGACGATAAAATGCGATTGCGTACTTTGGCACAGCAAATTGATTCCAATATGGTCGAACTCGGGTATGAGCGGGAAAGCCGCCCGTTTTCGCCGCATCTGACACTGGGGAGGGTGAAAGAGCCAGAGAAGTTGGAGTTGATCAAGGACGTTTTCGGCAAAGCCAAGTTTCCGCCGCAGATACTTGCGGTCAAGGCGATCTATTTGATCGAATCACGTTTGCGCCCCAGCGGACCGGTGTACACCGACGTGGCGGAGTTCCCGCTGTAGTGCATCGTCAGCGAATGTTGGCGCCGTCAGGAATCCTTTCCTGACGGCTCAATGAAAACCGGTGGGGAGTGACCCGGTCGCTCAGGGGAGAGCAGAAAGTCGCGGCTAAAGCCGCTCCTACAACGTGTACAAACACGACTGCAGGTTTTGTAGGAGCGACTTTAGTCGCGACCGGCAAATGAAGAATGCGTCGCGACGTTAAGAAGAAAACAACAAAACACGAATGTGAGGTAACCATACATGGCACAGACTGATGGCAAACAGAAGGCATTGGATGCGGCGTTGTCGCAGATTGAAAAACAATTTGGCAAGGGTTCGATTATGCGGCTGGGAGCATTCGACACCGGCGAACGGATTCCGGTCATCTCCACCGGCTCGATAGCGCTTGATATCGCGCTCGGCACCGGTGGCGTGCCGCGTGGACGCGTGGTTGAATTATTCGGGCCCGAATCCTCCGGCAAAACCACGCTGGCGCTGCATATCATCGCCGAGGCGCAGAAAGCCGGCGGCATTGCGGCGTTTATCGATGCCGAGCATGCACTGGATGCTTCCTATGCCCGCGCGCTGGGGGTTGATATCGACAACCTGCTCTTGAGCCAGCCCGATACCGGCGAGCAGGCGCTGGAAATTACCGAAACGCTCGTTCGTTCCGGCGCGATTGACTGCATAGTGATCGACTCGGTGGCGGCGCTCGTTCCCCGTGCGGAAATCGACGGCGAAATGGGTGATCAGCACATGGGGTTGCAGGCGCGGTTGATGTCGCAGGCGTTGCGCAAACTGACCGGTAGCGTCTCCAAATCGAGGACCACGGTCATTTTCATCAATCAGATTCGCATGAAAATCGGCGTGATGTTCGGCAACCCGGAAACCACCACCGGCGGCAACGCGCTGAAATTCTATTCCTCGGTGCGGTTGGACATCCGCAAGGTGTCGTCGCTGAAAGAAGGCGATGATATGATCGGCAACCGCGTGCGCGTCAGAGTCGTCAAGAACAAGGTCGCGCCGCCGTTTAAGGATGCCGAGTTTGATATCCTGTTTGGCAAAGGTATCAACTACGAAGGCGAACTGCTTGACCTCGGCACCGTGCACGGCATGATCCAGAAATCGGGCACCTGGTTCTCCTACGGCGAAGAACGCATGGGTCAAGGCCGCGAAAATGCCCGCGGATTCTTGTTGAGCAACCCGGAGATCAAAGAGAAACTCAAAATCGCGATTATGGAGAAGGTGGGATTGGGCAAGGAAGAACATAAAGACGCTAAGGAAGCTAAGGAAGGGAAGAAGGAGAAGGAGTAGCTGAGCATGTCGAAACCCTTGCGGTTTCGACGAATGGAATCGACAGGGCGAGCTACTCTACCTACTTGACTGATGCGTGTGAGTTATGGAGCGGAAGCAGGTGCATGGCCGGGTTAACTATATGCAGCTGGCGCAAACCGAAAACAAGATCGGAGACGCAGCATGATAAATTTGGGCATAGAACTCTGTGACGACGGGATACGTGGAACCAGTCTTTCTCTTGAGCAAGTCGTTTCAAAAGAACTCATGGCACGGCTTAAATTCAGAAAGCTCGGTCTTTGGCATCGCCTATTCATGCGGGCATGCCGAATAACACTTCCAGGCTCGAGAATCTATCACAAAGGTAACTGCGACTTTGAGTTCTTCAATGGAAGATGTGCAAGGTGTGCAATCTTCCCCACTCTGGATGATCCAATGCCAGGTCGGCGAGTTGGTACATCCCTGTATCTCTTCACGCTGTGGAATAGAGTCTATATGATTGTTGGCCAAGTCCTAACGCCAAATGAGATCAGGGCAGCTAGCATTGGCAAGGATATCAGAATGAGCTGTATAGAGCAACTTGGAATGCAGACGCATCGGGACGAACGCTTCGACGTCTGGGAAGATGACGAAAGCACGGTTCTATTGGAGATTAGCAAGAACCTTAAGGATGTGCATATCTATTGGCGACTGAAGTAGTTAATCAGAAGGAGCCCGTACGATCTGTTCTAGGATCAGGATGGAGGTAGAGCCAAGTGTTTGTCCCTCCCGACTATGACTATGAAGAAACGTAATAGGAAAATCGAGCCAGAAAAGACGATTGCCTACGATCCGTCTGCTCCCTTGCCGGATGATCTCGTCAAGTTGATGAACGAATACCGCTCCCTATCGGATAAGGCACAGAGAACAAAGCATATCTACGCATGTGTTGGACTTGCGCTCTATTGGGCTCAGTGTTTCGAAGTTGAAATGCAGCTATCACTCATATTCCGCAGGAAAGCAGAAGGCGAGCTTTCCTCAGGTAAAGAACATGATGACTTCAACCAACAACTGTCTGACATGACCCAGGGCAAGCTCATCCGACATTTCGAGGAGTTTGTTGAACTGGACGATTGCGGTAGGGATTTGTTGAAGGCGGCTCTCAGAGCTCGCAATTCACTTGCGCACGGGTTCTTTGAGAGACACAGCGAGGATTTCCTGCACGCCAGCGGGCAGGAGCGAATGCTTGACGAGCTGTTGGAATGGATTAGGCTGTTCCAACTCGCTGAAGGCCTATCGCAAGTTGTGACGAATGCACAGATTCCACTTTTTGGCAAGACCCGAGAGGAAATGGAGGCGGAAGCGCAAAAGTACCTAGAGAGTAAGCTGGACTTGTGAAGGTGCATCTGTCAGAGAAGAACCGATCCAACCAGGTGAGTAGGTCGAAACCACCGATGGGATAGCGTCTCTTTTTTCGACACGCCTCTTCGGTGGTTTCGACACTCTTGCTGCTTCGAAGTTTGCAGACTTGAGGTCACAATCTGCAACCTCAAGTTTCGTGTGCAATGCCGCCGCTCGTCAAAACCTCAAGAGGATGCAAAATGATTTACATGCTGTGTCGAAATCGCGTGGCTGATTATCAGACATGGAGGCGAATCTTCGATTCCCATAAGGAAGCCCACTTCGAAGCTGGGCTAACTCTGGTCAACCTCTGGCAAGGTCTCGAAGATCCGAACAACGTATTCTTTCTCTTCAAGGTTGGCAATCTGGAGAAGGCCAAGGCCTTTGTCACGGCGCCGGGAAATCCGGAAATCGCCAAAGCCGCCGGCGTGCTGGATGGCGAAATCCACTTCATTGACGGCGCCTAGTCAGGTAGGTCACACAATTTTTCGGCGTGATCCGGGGGACAGGTAACCTCTGCGTCACGAAAAAGCTCGTCAAAAGAAGATGCCCTTCGACTGTCCAGATCGTACATTCAGAATTGCATGACCGATCACAACGATCTTGAATACGCGCGCGGGACACATGCGCACCAGCGCGGCCTATTTCGGCTTTCACATCGGAGAAGATTCAACTACGCCATCGAGTTGCTGGACCTGCGGCCAGATTGCCGCGTGCTTGATTTCGGTTCGGGCGACGGCTACCTGCTGGAGTTGCTATCCGCCAAATCTCCATACGACAACTTGACAGCACTGGAGCCGCTGGGGTATCTGCAGGAGGAAATCAAAGCGCGCTTTGTTGCCAACCCGATCAGGATCATCACGTCAACAACCGACCTGCCCGATCACAGCTTTGATCGTATTGCCTGCCTTGAGGTTCTCGAGCACCTTCAGCCCGACGACGTTGCGAAAACATTGGCAGAGTTAAGACGATTAGTGACGCCCGACGGCATTGTGGTAATCAGTGTTCCTATCGAGATCGGTCCGTCGGCGTTGCTGAAATATCTGGCGGCGCGGCTGCTGACCGGTTCCGATCGTCGGCACACTTTCCGCGAAGTCCTGAAAGTGACATTTGGATTGCCGATCGCGCGTGACCGGGAAAACAAGTACATACCACATAAGGGTTTCAACTTCCGCCGGTTGAAGGAGCAGGTCGAAAGCCACTTCACCATCGAAAGAGAGTTGTTCTCGCCCATGCCGATCTTGCGCAGCACTCTCAATGCGCAGGTGATCTGGAAGCTAAGAATCCCGGCAATACGCTAATTTGCAGCAGATCCGTCTTGGCTCTTCGAGCTGAAATTTCGATGGGTGAGAACCAACTCTGAGGTTACAAAATGCGCCCTCAAGTTAGTCTGCCGCTCAGTTCGTTATTTCTAAATTTGCGCGTCCTTGCCTATTCCTGCTTTGACCGCTTTGTCATAAACCAGCTTCGCGGTGGCGACGTCCTGAATCGCCAGACCGTTGGACTTGAACAGCGTGATCTCGGCAGCATCTTTGCGCCCCGGTTTGCGATCGAGGATGATCTCGCCCAGTTCGGCATAAATGTGATCCGCGGTGATAGTGCCTTCTTGCATTGGAATCATGATGTCCCCTGCTTCTTTCAGGCAGGCCTCATTGGAATCGGCGACAAGCTTGGAACGCTTGACAATGGCTGTGTCCAATTCGCGCGCGCCGGGAGAATGGCTGCCAATGCCGTTGATATGCGTTCCGGGTCTCACCTGCGAACCGTCGAATAACGGTGTGGCGGACGACGTAGCCGTGCAGATGATATCGGCCTCGGCCAGAATCTGACTTGGCGAATCAGCGGCCACAACTTCAATGTTCAACTTGGCGCTCATTTCCTTTACAAATGCTGCCACGGCTTCAGGGAAGAGATCGTAGACATACGCGCGAGCAAGCTGGCGCGCGGTGGCGACTGCCCAGAGTTGGGTTTTGGCCTGAACACCGGCGCCGAAGATTCCGGCAATCTGTCCTTTGTCGGCGCGGGCGAGGAACTTGGTCGCAACACCACTGGCAGCGCCGGTTCTGACTGCGGTTAGATAGCCGCCATCCATGATGCAGATAACATCGCCATTTTCGGGATTCTGCAACAACACCTTGCCGATCGTAGTGGGAATGTTGAATTTCTTCGGGTTGTTCTTGTAGACAGTAACGACTTTGCAGGCGAGCGCGCCCATTTCTTTGAGATAAGCGGGCATATATAGTGCCAGGCCGTCTGGTGATGTGATACCGATACGCAACGGCAAGACTGCCGTGCCGTTTGCCATCTCGGCAAACGCCTTCTCCACAACGGTCATACAATCAGCCATATCAAGCACGCGGATAACATCATCTCGAGTCAAAAGCAGCGGCATAAATTCCTTCCTTTCAGTGTCGGTCACCAGCAGTATATCGAATTGGTGAGGTGCGCAGCAAGGGTTTCGTCCTGGTGAGAGCGAAAATCACGCCTTGCGCCCCGTGAAATCAGGTTGTCGATTATTTTGTGTCAGACTAACTTTGGGCCATGACTGATCTGATCACTGCTACGGAGCGAAAATGGCAGGACAAACCGTGGGTGCTTGTCCTGCTGGCCTTCCTGATCAATGGCGTCGCGTTGGTACTGTCGCACAACTACCTGGATGGCGACACACATACGCGCACGTTCATGGCGCTGCAATGGTTAAAGCATCCGTTCTTTATCTATCTCCCCAATGACGTGACCTGGGTTTTTGCCCCCATGCACTGCTATCTGAACGCGATAGCTCTCGCTATCTGGAATAACCCAAGCTTGACTACGCGACTGCTGTCGCTGATTCTGACCAGCTTGACCATATTCCCCCTCTATCATTCAGTCCGCCTCCTTTTCGATGAGCGCGCAGCCTTCTACTCTGCATTGTTCTGTTGTTTCTGCACGCTCTTCATTCATCCGGCAGCTATCGGTGCAAGTGAAGGAATCAACCTGTTCTTCCTCTACACAGCGCTCTTCTTCTTCCTGCGCTACCGCAAGTCATCCCGCTGGCGTGATATGCTGCTGTCCGCCTTTGCGGCATTGGCGGCGGACATGATGCGTTATGATAGCTGGCCGTTTGTATCGATGCTGACACTGCTATTGCTGATCTTCGCCTTCACCGATACGCGCAAGGTGAGCTTTTCTGTGCGGCTCACGGCCATCTTCAAGGCGATCGTTTTCGGCTTTATCAGCCACCATTTCGTCTTCGTCTGGATGGGGGCACAATGGATCAAGTTCGGAAATCCGACGTACATGACGGTCAACGAGCTCGATGCGCCTCAAATAGCGCAAAACATCGAACGGTACGGACGGCTTATGGTAAATCTGTATCAGCTCGGCTTCCTGCCGGGAGTCATGTTTCTGAGTGCGCCGGTGGCATTTGCCTTTGCTGTAGTTGGCTTCTATCGTGTTGTCCGATCGAGGAGATTAAATGTCCTGTTTTGGGTGTTTGCAGTCATGATCTTCTACTACCTTCAAACCTTCGTGATTACTCTGTCTCGCTATCCCTTGGCGCGATTCACGACGATTCCGGCGATTCTCTTCATCTGTTTCTCTGGCGTTGGCGTGGTCCATGTGCTCGAACGCTGGCCGACATTCCGCCGTGTGATTCCGGTGTTGGCAATGATTACGGTTCTGGTTCCGGTCGGTCTTGGTTTTTTCTCCCACCCCAGCGAGAATGCTATCGCCGAAAAGCTCCGCGCAGTCAGCCCGATGACCAATCCGCCGACCTACTACTTTGACTTCGTAGCCGACTGCCGTAAGACACTCGCTGGTGGAAGTCGCTTGCTGCTTGATACACGCAACTACAATCATCGGCTACTATACCTCGACCTATACCAATACCGTGACCAGATCGATTATTACTGGCCCTCAACCGACTCGCTTTTAAGTTTCATCGGCGTGACGCACCCTCCATTTGTGGTTCGGACAGACTTTCCGCGTCCCGACAAGCCGATCTTTGATACCGCAAATGGCTCCGTAAGTATTACTGCAACAGGTGTGAAATATCATCTGCTTGCGCGTAGAGGGATTTACTGCCTTTACACACTCGATCAGTCCTGACCGCCAATTTCCACTGGCACACTCCCTTTCCGTAACGTAACTTGCACCCGGACGAAAGGTGTTTAGAGATATGAAAAAAATCGCATTGGTAACGGGAGCTTCATCGGGGATTGGCGAAGCCACTGCGCGCAAGCTGGCTGCTGCAGGATACGATTTGATCTTGGCGGCGCGTCGACTTGACCGGCTGCAGCAACTAGCCAAGACTCTATCCGTGGAGTCACATTTGATTCAACTTGATGTGCGTGATTGTGAGGCCGTGAATAAGGCAATCGCCGGTCTGCCGCAGCGCTGGCAGGGGATTGATTTGTTGGTCAACAACGCCGGTCTAAGTCGTCATCTCGAAAAGCTGCACGAAGGACATACAGAAGCCTGGGATGAGATGATCGACACCAACGTAAAAGGGCTGCTGTATGTAAGTCGCGCTGTGATTCCCGGCATGGTGGCACGCGGCAAGGGACATGTTATTAATGTCGGTTCGATTGCCGGGCATGAAGTCTATCCCAACGGCAATGTTTACTGCGCGAGTAAGTTTGCGGTCGATGCTCTAACAAAGGGCATGATGATCGATCTGGTGGATACGCCGGTGCGGGTGTCAACGGTTGATCCCGGTATGGTCGAAACCGAGTTTTCGAAAGTGCGCTTTTACGGAGATAGCGAGCGCGCCAAGAAAGTCTATCAGGGTGTAAAGCCGCTGACGGGGGATGATATCGCTGACACGATCGTCTGGATTGCCTCGCGACCGGAGCATGTTAATGTCGCGCAAGTGATCGTCATGCCCAAGGCGCAGGCGAGCGCGATGGTTCTGCATCGAAAACAATAGGGCGCTTGGTAGACTCTCAAATGCCGAAGATCACCGCCATTACTCAGCAGAAAAAGAACGATAGTCGCTGGTCGATCTTCGTTGACGGCGAGTTTTTTATCGGCTGTACAGCAGAGTTCTTTGCCACAGTCAACCTGCATGAAGGGGATGAAGTATCTCCCGAGCAACTCGACCGATTGGTAACCGAAGTTACCGGCAGCAATATCCGGCAGAAAGCGTTGGGATATTTGAGCCGCCGGGCAAGATCAATTGCCGAGATGCGGAAATATTTGGCCGGAAAAGAGTTCTCTGCGGAGTTGATTTCGGAGACGATTGAATGGCTTAAGGGCAAAAGATATCTCGATGATCAGCAATTCGCTGACGATTGGGTCAAAATGCGACTGCGATTGGCGCCGCGCGGTAAGCAGGGTTTGCTGATGGAGTTGTATCAGAAAGGCATCGACCGCGCCACGGCAGGCCAGGCGATCGAAGATAACCTCGAATCCGGCGCTGAATCTGAGGTCGCCTATCAAATCATCGTACAGCGCAAAAATCGCTGGAAGGGCGCGGAATGGCTTGAAATCGAGCGTAGAATATATAACTTCTTGAGTTATCGGGGATTCTCCGGCGAAGCGATTGTCGCGGCGGCGCGGAGATACCGGGAGGAACTCAAACAGGCAGGAAAGGGTTCCTAACCGCGCAGAGAAGTTAAAATCGGTTTCGAACCTGTGACAGTCGGGTGAAATCCATCACATTTCGACTGGCTCAATGCAAGATTAGAGGGTAATTTGAAAGCCGCTGAAATTAGAGAATCGTTCCAACAGTATTTTGAATCGAAGGGGCACAAGCGTGTCGCCAGTTCGTCATTGATTCCGCTAGATGATCCGACACTGTTGTTCACCAATGCCGGTATGAATCAGTTTAAGGATGTGTTTCTCGGCCAGCGCAAGGTGCCCTACTCCCGCGCAACCAGTTCGCAGAAATGTATTCGCGCGGGGGGTAAGCACAACGACCTCGAAAACGTCGGGGAGACGGCACGGCATCACACTTTTTTTGAGATGCTGGGCAACTTCAGCTTCGGCGATTACTTCAAAGAGGATGCGATCACCTTTGCCTGGGACTATGTTCATAACATTCTCAAGCTACCGACCGATCGGCTGTATGCCACGGTTTATACCGATGATGATGAGGCCTTCGAGCTCTGGGGCAAAATTGCGCCGGAGCTTAAGAACGGGCGCATTCTACGCTTCGGCGAGAAAGACAATTTCTGGTCGATGGGGGAAACCGGCCCGTGCGGACCTTGCTCGGAATTGCATTTTGATCGCGGTGCTCAATATTCCTGCGGCAAACCAACATGCGGTGTCAACTGTGAGTGCGACCGATTTATGGAACTCTGGAATCTGGTCTTCATGCAATTCAATCGCGACGCTGAAGGCAAGATGACACCGTTACCAAAGCCGTCGGTCGATACCGGCGCCGGGCTTGAACGAATCGCTATGGTGATGCAGAAGGTTGATTCCAATTACGATACCGATCTGTTCACGCCGATTCTCAAAACTATCGAACAGATGTCGGGGAAGGAATACTTCGAAGACAAGCGCGGGACTTCACACCGCGTGATTGCCGATCATATCCGCGCATTGACCTTTGCCATTGCCGATGGCGCAATGCCCTCCAACGAAGGACGCGGTTATGTGCTCCGGCGGATTTTGCGACGCGCATCGCGGCATGGACGGCTGCTCGATCTGCACGAGCCGTTCATTTACAAGCTGACCGCGACATTGGTTGATATCATGGGCAACAGCTTCCCCGAGATCAAGCAACAGGCCGAGCACGTGGCATTGGTGATAAAGTCGGAAGAAGAGAGTTTTGGCGAGACGCTGGACCGGGGGATGGAGATGTTTGATTCAATAGTCGAACTGCTGCCTGCTCTGAAAGCGAAAATCATTTCTGGCAGAAATGCTTTCAAGCTTTACGACACATTTGGGTTTCCTATAGACATGACACAACAGATGGCGCGTGAGCGTGGACTGAGTGTTGATATGAAGGAGTTCGAGGTTGAGCTTGAGAAGCAAAGGACGAGGTCACGCCATATCGCGCATTTGGATGCAGTTGCGGACGGAATTCATCCCCCAACAAAGTTTGTTGGGTACGACGACCGATTCGTTTATGATACGTCGGTGAGCCAATCCTATCTCATCTCCAAAGGAGCCAATAGGTGGATTGAGTTGTCACTCGATGAGACGCCATTCTATGGAGAAGCGGGCGGACAAGTTGGAGACAAAGGTACTATCGTAGTTGATGGGATGAACTACCACGTCGAGGACACAATAAGGATAAACGATACGACTATTCATTTCCTTGGAGTGCCGACTGTGTCTCTGAAAGTAGCGCTCATGGACAGACCTATAAGCGACATCCCTGCATCTGGGTCGCAGGCCAAAGCGACTGTCGATGGTGTCCGCCAAAAACACACCCAGCGCAATCACACCGCAACACACCTTCTGCACCAAGCGCTACGCTCCATGTTTGGAAACCACGTTCAGCAGAAGGGTTCACTCGTCGATCCGGATCATCTGCGGTTTGATTTCTCGTACTATAAGCATCTCAGTGAAGATGAACAAAGAGAAATCGAGCGACTGGTGAATGAGCAGATACTGCTCAATCGGAGAGTGAAAACCGAGCCAGATATTCCTATAGAAGAAGCTAAGTCTACTAGAGGAGCAACAGCATTGTTCGGCGAGAAGTACGGTGACAAAGTCCGCATGGTTAGCGTGATGGAAGACGAAGAAACCGACCGTTTCTATTCGCGTGAATTGTGCGGCGGTACACACGTACAGGCAACCGGTGAGATCGGGTTGTTTGTGATCACTGCCGAGTCGGCAATTGCCGCTGGTATTCGTCGTATTGAAGCGCTTACCGGCAAGGGCGCGCTTGACTATATAGGCAATCTCAAAAATCAGTTTGACTATACGGCACGGCTCCTAAAGCAGCCGCAGGAAAAAGTGGTCGAGCGGATAGAAGAACTGCTCGAAGAATCAAGGCGATTGAAGAAAGAACTCGATAAGTCGCAGGCGCAGTCGGCAGCATCGGGAATCGCCGATCTGTTTGCACACAAGATCAAGAAGATCAAAGGTGTGACACTGTTGGTAAACAAGTTCGAATCGAAAGAACAGCTCAACACTTACGCAGACGTGACGCAGACGATTACCTATCCGGCAATCGGCGTATTCTTCAACGATGCCAACCAATATGCAGTGACTTCATCAAAACCGGCTATTGCAATAAAGCTATCGGCGCGCGACATAATCAATCATCTTAATAAGCAACTATCCGGCAGAGGTGGCGGCCGCGAGCACTTTACGCAAGGTGGCTGTGAGCAACCATTGACAGAGCAGTTGCTGGAATCAACCGTCGTCAGCCTTATTGAAGGAACTGTCAAATAGATGACTGTCTTCGATTACCTGCTTAAGACAGCGCGAGACCGAGGCGCCGGTTTTCTGGTGTTGATCGATCCGGATGAACAACCGCACCAACGGCTGGTTGACTGCGCTCAGCAGGCTCAAGAAGGTGGCGCCGATGCGGTAATGATCGGCGGCTCAGGGGTGCTATCGGCGCGCATGGAGCAAGTAGCGCACGACATCAAGCGGCAAATTACAATCCCTCTGATCATCTTTCCCGGCGGAGCCAATCAACTTTGTCGCTTTGCCGATGCGGTGTTGTTTACGTCGCTCTTGTCGGGGCGCAATCCTGAGTACCTGATCGGCGAGCAGGTTAAGGGTGCTCCGTTGGTGAAGGAATATGGATTGGAGGCGATTCCGACCGCATATTTGTTGATTGAATCAGGCGCACGAACTTCGGTGGAGTCCTATTCACACACGCATCCGATTCCTCGGCACGAAACCGAATTCCTCAAAGCGCACGCGCTGGCGGCGCAGTATCTCGGAATGAAAATGGTCTATCTGGAGGCCGGTTCGGGAGCTGTGTATACGGTGCCGGAAGAGATGATCACTGCCGTGAAGGAGACGGTCTCGCTACCGATTATTTGCGGCGGTGGTATCCGTCATCCGGAAATGGCGGCACGCAAAGTGACAGCGGGCGCGCAGTTTATCGTCGTCGGCAATCGCTTTGAGGAAAACAGTAATCGCTCACTATTCGCAGAGTTCGCCGATGCCATTCATCAGAGATCATCTCAATTAGTAGACAGAACCAATGACCGACCGTAAGGATATAATCGCCTCGGCTGTTCGCGATGCGGTCGCGCTCAAAACCGCCTATACCCGGCATCGTGAGGAATGGTTGCTGGTGGCTTCTGACCGTCTTGCCGATGCTTTCCGCAAAGGCAACAAAGTTCTGATCGCCGGCAATGGTGGTTCGGCGGCGGATAGTCAACATTTTGCAGCAGAGTTGGTCGTGCGGTTGTCATCACAGCTTGATCGACAAGCGTTACCTGCTATTGCTCTCACCGTGGATACTTCGGTGTTGACGGCAGCGACGAATGATTTTGGCTTCAAGCGAATTTTCAGCAGACAGATAGAGGCACTCGGCAACGCGGGAGATGTGTTTATCGGCCTGTCGACATCCGGCAAGTCTGAGAACATCATCGAGGCGTTTCGCATTGCCAAAGCGAGATCGCTGGTAACTCTTGGTTTGTTTGGTGAAATGGGACTGTCTGATGCGACGCTATGCGATTTGTCGCTGTGTGTGCCCTCCTCCTCCACAATGCGTATCCAGGAAGAGCATATCTTTGCGCTGCATTTGTTGGTGCAGTTGACAGAAAGCCTGCTCTACTAGCCATCCGTACAACCAGCTTCTCTCACTAGAAGTCGCGAACACCAAAATGTCTACAGACTATCGTTGACGAGCAAGTAGCACTCGAGTTCAGGCAGCATTTTCAAAGAGTGATATCTCTTGAAACCGGTGCCACCGTCGCGCATGTCAAAATGCCAGTCGCGCATAACTTCCTGATCGATGATCAGGTACCTGACGCCAAGCTTTGCCGCGTAGTCTTCAAGAAACTGACAGGTTCTTGTTGGACCTGCAGTGGCATGTGCGCCCCAGTATGACTGAATCGTGAACGAATCAATCTCGGGAAAGATGAATTTGGGAGGCGCCATCACCAGCGTCCCTTTGACCATGTTCTCAGCAAAAGTGCAATGCGTCCGTATTTCCAGGGGCGCCTGCTTGTCGATTAACGCCGCAAAAGCCAAGGCGTAAGCATTGTAACAAAGGAATAGAGCAATCCAGGCGGCAAAGATCACTTGGAGAGCACGATGGTGGCGTATCGTGCCGGCAATCATACCGTCGATTATTCGCGCACAGGCAATCGCAAAGAAGGGTACCAACGGCAGCATGTAGCGCGTGATTTTGGGAAACGGCAGCACTGCGCCGCAGAGGAACAGAGTCGTCAGGTAGATCCAGAAGAACTTGCGTTGTTTGAATTCACTCCTTCCGGCAAGGAACAGGGAGAGTATGAACATGACGGAAATGCCGATCACCATCGGCTGCCGGAAAATTCGTTTATGTTCTTCGAGAAGGTTAACAATTGGGCTCCACCACGGGTACTTGACCATCGCCGACATTGTGTCGTTGTGAAATATCTGCCGCATTGCCAAGGCGTTATCGGTAACAAAACCAGACAGGTAAGGGGCGAAGCCGAGCAGTGCCGCAGTCACAAAAATGATTGCGTAGCGAAGCCGCCCATCGAGCAATAAGGCAATAAATCCTGCCGCCGCAAATGCCATTCCCGCCGGATGTGCCGAGCCAGACAGACCGGACAGAAGTCCGGCAAGCAATACGAGCCAAGTGTCGCTGCGTGACCTTGCATGATGTAGTACAACATAGCCGGCAAAACCAAGACAGGTTACCAGCATCTCGGGACGGTAGATACGCATCATTTCCCAGAAAAGAGGTGTCCAAAGCAGGAGCAGCAATCCGATTGTAGCCATCCGCTGCGATTCGGTTCTCCGCAAATGGAGATAGAACATGCAGGCGGTGACTATCCCCGCGAGAGCTGAGACGAGTCGCAACGAATATAGTCCCCAGCCGAAAATCGCCGAGCTGACCACGCCAAGCCAGACCAGCAGTTTATGAGTAACTACTATCTGTTGGTCAAGCGGCGGGAAATCGCGAAACAGATTGGTAACAATTGTTCCGTGATCAAGAAGCGCCTTGACCTGCTCGCCGATCCAGGCTTCGTCGATCATGATTGTACGGTTGAGGAAAGCGAGCGGAAAGAAGACAACGAAGATCAAACCCATTGCGGCGCCGAGGATCATCCGCAGTCTGGGTGGCCAGTGAGTGATGGTCTTCGTTGCATGTTGAACAATTGTCACAGTCAAATCTCTCGTCTTCAATAGACCTTGAAGACCATTCCCTCGTCATCCTCGAAAATCTTCTCGTACTGCACCGAGTAAATACTCGGATCGACTGAAGCGCGCGGCAGAAACTGTTTATGAATCACGACATATTTGACCTTGGCGTCAATCAGCTGTTCTCTCTGCTTGTTCAGGTCTTTGAATTCCAGCCGGTCGATTAGCGACTTGCCTATTTTGCGTGAAGCCCAGCCTTGCACGATCGGGAGTCTGTGCATCGACTGATACATCATGTAACGATCAACTTCAGCATATCCAGACGGCAGGTCGAGTACACCATAGAGCTCGCCGCCGCGTTCCATCATCTCGTAGCATGCTGGAACTGACACCGCAGTGGTCGTGTCGCGTATGAAAGAGTAGTCAAGCAACAGTAACGCAACAATGGACACTGCCAGCATGATACTCTTTCGCCTTGTCTTCGATGCCCGCAGAATCCAGTCCAGCGAAAGAACGACCACTATGCTCCAGAAGAGATAGGCATACACGATGAATCGTGATGGTGAGCGAGCGTTACCGAGAAAGGGCAGTACCATTACAATGCGATCGGGAAGGGGGACCGGCAGCACTTCACCAAGGAAGTGAGGCTGTGCTCCCAGCGTCATCAAAAGAAACGCCAATGCACCTACAATGTACTTCGCCGCCTGCCTCAGTATTTGGCGGCAAGCTACGATGAAGATGACAATCGCGACGATACCCAAATAGACAGTGGCCTCCCAGAGATTGCCCGTGTAGGTCGCGTTGATAGACTTGACCAGATCAAGCCCGCCTGTCAGGTGAGTTACAGGAGGCACAACCAAGCCCGCCAAATCCCCAACGAACGAGTTGTGTCCGAAGGTTGCCGTACTGGGGTCACTCAGTCCCAAAACAATCATCGGAAAAAACCAGGGCGAAAGAATCACCATGGTGGTTCCAAGAATGGCACCGCCTTTGAGTGCCATGTCGGGTAGCCAGAATCTCCGGCGCCTTATTGCGAGATAGGTGTAACTGAAGATCATGAACCAGAAGGCCATGATCATGTAGTTCCAGTCGCAGAGAGTATTGAGCAGGAAAAACAGTGCGGCGAGCACAAGATTCGTCCTGGCACCTTCGCGAACTGCTCTAATGAAGAACAGCACAAAAAACGGAACGAACTGAATAGAAGCGATGTTCAAATGATGCTGGGCATGCGCGAAGTGGGATGGGTTGAAGGCAAAGAGAAACCCTCCGAGTAGAGCCAAATATGGTTTGCCGATAAGATACCTTATCAGCAGAAATGCCCCGATCCCTGCCAATGGAAATGTCAGCAAGATCAACAGATTATAGCACGCCACCTGATTGCAGAACTGGCGAAGAAAGGCCGAGACGACTTGATTGTAGAATGACCACGAATGATAGTAATATGAACACCCTTCGGGGTAGAACAAATCAGTGACGTAGTTGAAGCTTCCAGTGCCATGCAGCACTCGATCGTATCCCCACGACAGTCCCCAGTAGGTCTGCATGTTATCCTCGGCTCTTCCAATGAGAGACGTGTCGATTGTCGCGAGACAGGGGTAGAAGTAGGCGATCGTGATCAGGCAGTACACTAGGGCGGCAACCCACCAACTCTGGGCAGCCTTTGGATAGGCCTTCGGGATGTCCGACCTTTCCTCCTGGCCAATTTGGCGTATAAGCAGTCTAAACAGCTTGAAAAAAAGGAAGGAGACAATGATCGTTGCCGGAATGCCAATCACGATGTAGGTCAAGAATCGGCTGTCTGCTTCCCGCAGGAGGTCAGGGAGACTCTTCTCGGCGTGATGGAGTTGGAAACCGAGGAAGCTCGCACGCTGTCCTGAGCAAAGGTCGGTTATGATCCGTTCACCGAACAGCAGGTAGAGAATCGTCAGCACGGCGATTAGAATGAACGACGCCAGCAGTACTCTAACAAAGATTCTGGTTTCTCGGCGGCTGTCCCACATGGTTTGTCTATCCGCAGTTATCTCGGTTGCCGTAGTTCGGTTATGCCCGGGAATGCTGGCTTTGCGCCGCGGCCCTCCTGTGAGCTGTTGCGCTGAATCGATCCCAAGCATAAGCTGGCAACCAATTTAGCGATTTGACGTTGGAAGGCAAGTATCGTTGCGTATTTGTCGGGAACGACCCCCCGCTGCTTCCCAGCAACTCCCATATCTTATGAGGCGCACCGGACAACTTTTTCGCTTGACGCGAGACTGGAATAGTATAAGTTGAGTAACTCTAGGAGTGATACTATGGCGCAGATAAAGAAAATCAAGACGGGTCGCAAAATTGAGCAATCGGTTTTCGGCAAAAGAAACTGGATCGTACTCGGATCAGGCATTGGCGCGATTGTACTCGGCTTTATTGCTCTCGCTTCCGGTTCGATCACGCTGGCGCCGATCCTGCTGGTTCTGGGCTACTGCGTTCTGATTCCGGTAGGAATAATGATCAGGGACAAGGATGGGGAGAGCAAAGTCGAGGGCGGTTAGCTCAGCTGGTTAGAGCACCTGCCTTACACGCAGGGAGTCACTGGTTCGAATCCAGTATCGCCCATTTTATCGCCGGGCGATCGGAGCAGAAAACTGAGGAGAAGGAACAGTCTGAGGCCTCCAGGGTTTCGACGACACAAAGACGACGCAAAGCCCTTGATGGGTTATATACATAGATTTCCCGCATTTAGTCGGGGCCGTAGTTCAGTTTGGTTAGAACGCCTGCCTGTCACGTAGGAGGTCGCGAGTTCGAGCCTCGTCGGCCCCGCTTTTCTTTCCCATAGCAAGAACTTCCCTGTTTGCCATCGTTCTCGGATCAAGGGGAAACGTATACTCAATTTGGACTTGGGGGAAACCATAGTCGATGCGTTTGACAAACGATCTCAGGAAGGTTTTTTGCTCAAAGAACTCTCCCTCAAGCAGCAACGCTCTCAAATCGGTCACATACCGCTTGAGTTCCGACTTTGAGATTGCTTTGACGGGCTGTCTCCGTTCTCTATCTGATTCACAGACCGAGATTCTCGACTGGAGATCGTTCATCTGCTGCTTCAACTTCTCTATTCTTGGTGCAACCGTGGCGGCAGACAAGTGGCCCTGCTCTATTGCGTCGTACAGCCGTTCAAGCTTATCCTGAATCTTCGGCAGCTGGAGTCTACAAGCTTCAAGGTCTTTGCTTAACTTCCTCGACTGGTCTGCGAGCTCGGCGTTCGTGAGTCTCAGCAGCTCGCTCAAATTTTCCTCAGTGAGAACGTGCTCCTTGAGCTTGTCTACAACCATGGTTTCGAGCTTATCAGAATTGATGGGCTTACATTTGCAGCAGTCAAGGTCGACACGAGATCGACTGTAGCAGGCATAATAGCGGTATTTTCCAGACTTCGCAGTAGCTCCAAGCATTGCCTTTCCGCACTGTTCACAATAGAGGAATCCACTCTAAAGGGAGAGCAATTAGGCTTCGTCTTCACTGACTTCGAAGGGTAACGGTATGACAAGAATCAATGTCGGCAATGTCAAGATCAAGCGGCGATATCTGGACCGGCTCAAGCAGGCAAAAGGGCTCTCCGAATCTTCCATCGTGTCGATTGAGCGTGCCCTTAACAAGTACGATGAATTCGCAGACGGCCTTGACTACAGAGCCTTCACGAGCTCGAAAGCTGTTGCTTTCAGGAAGTGGCTCACGGAGCATCAAGGCAAAGACAAGCCGGTCTCAGCGGCTACCGCCTACTACGTGATCCGGCAGGTGCGCGGCTTCTTCATGTGGTTGTCAGGGGAGCCGGGCTTTAGATCAAAAATCACTGCTGATTCGGTGACGTACTTGTCACTCGATCTAAAGACAGTGCGGGCAGCGACTTCCCCGAAGTTCACGAGCTCCCCGACTTTGGACTATGTCCTGAAGCTCGTCCAATCCATTGAGCCGGTGAATGAAATAGACGTGAGAGATCGGGCGCTCATAGCATTTTTGCTATTGAGTGGCATGCGTGTCCTGGCCATAGCGACGCTGCCTCTCGGGTGTTTTGATCCGGAGACAAACTTGATTGACCAAGACCCTGCTAAGGGCGTTCACACCAAATTTGGAAAAACGATAATCACTAAGCTTCTACCCTTTGATCGTCAGCTACTGGATTACGTCCTGGAATGGCACAAGTATCTGGCAACCACGAGGCTTTTCGGGCAGACTGATCCATTCTTCCCGAGCACGAAGATGCAGCAATCCGACGACGGCTTCTCCTTTGAGGCGGTTGGAGTCGAGCCGGTCTTCTGGTCGACCGCTTCGCCTATCCACAGAATCCTGCGAGAGCGTTCTGAGCACGCCCGGCTACCCTACTTCAAGCCTCACGCGTTCAGGCACGCGGCTATTCACCTTGCCATGCGCTTCAGTAGAAATGCAGAGGAAACCAAGGCGCTTAGCCAGAATTTCGGCCACGAGAACATCGGAACGACTCTCTTGACGTACGGCAACCTTGACACTTACCGGGTTATCGAGGTAATCAAAAAGATGGATTTCGGTGGGAAGGCGGCAGGTGCTCTCAGTACTGACCAAATCAACGAGATGATCGGTATGCTGGAGAGCCTTAAAGACAAGACAGATTAGGCCTGGGGCTACTGCAGAAGACGACTGGGTTTTCTGTATCATCTCTCTGGAACTGAGTGCCTCGGCTATCCTCACCGCCATGATCTCACTTATGGACAAGCTCATCGGTAAGGGGCAATCGAGACAGTTGATCAAGCGCTCGAACAGAGCCGATCCGCTCCACAGCAAACCATCATCCTTAATCAGCAAATCGTGAAAGTAGTTGACAATATAGCCAAGCTTCACATACTTACGAGCAGTAACCCGATTCAAATCACTGGGAAGGGCAGCAATCCTTTGAAAGAAGCCGCAGCACGAATCAAGATCAATAAGCTACTCGAAACAGCAGGGTGGCGTTTTTTCCCGGAGGGAAACTCTCCTGCAAACATCCAACTAGAACTGCATGTTAAGTTGAAACCAGCCGATCTTGAAGTACTGGGAGACAATTTTGAAAAAGCGGGTGGCGGGTTCGTTGACTTCCTCCTGCTCGACTCCAAAGACTTCCCGTTCATCGTTCTTGAGGCAAAGTCAGAGGACAAGAGTCCACTCGTCGGCAAGGAGCAGGCTCGCAAGTATGCCCGCTCCCAGAATTGTCGCTTTGTGATCTTGTCAAATGGCAACCTGCACTACTTCTGGGACCTCGAACGTGGCAATCCTTACATAATCACCTCTTTCCCGACGCCGAACTCGGTCATGGGCTACCAGAAAGTTGCCCCTGATCCGAAGCGCCTTATTGAAGAGCCGATTGGCGATGACTACACCGTGCTGACCCAACGCCCGAACTACCAATCCGAAGCGGCGTGGCGCAACGAGGCGGAACGACCCGGCTACATACAGGCCAACAAGCTTCGCTTTCTCCGGCCGTATCAACTGAATGCCATCCACGCTCTTCAGCGGGCGGTTAAGGACGGGCATGATCGTTTCCTCTTCGAAATGGCTACTGGCACTGGCAAGACGCTCACTGCAGCGGCAGTTATCAAGCTGTTTCTGCGAACTGGTAATGCCCGGCGTGTGCTGTTTCTGGTGGATCGTCTGGAACTGGAGGACCAAGCCAAGAAGGCCTTCGCCGCACTTCTGTCGGCTGACTTTCAGACGGTCATATACAAGGAAAACCGGGACGACTGGCGGCGCGCGGAAATCGTTGTCACCACCGTGCAGTCCCTGCTCTTCAACAACAAGTATCAGCGACTCTTCTCGCCGACCGATTTCGATCTGGTGATCTCCGACGAAGCGCACCGCTCCATTGGCGGCAATGCAAGAGCCGTCTTTGAATATTTCATCGGCTACAAGCTGGGTCTAACAGCCACGCCTCGCGACTACCTGAGAAGATTTGACAACACGAATCCTTCTACACGGGATCCGCGCGAATTCGAACGACGACTGCTTCTCGACACCTACAAAACCTTCGGTTGCGAGAATAGTCAGCCAACATTTCGCTATTCGCTGCTGGACGGTGTGAAAGAAGGGTATCTGATCAATCCGACGGTAGTAGATGCCCGAACCGAGATAACCACAGAGTTGCTCTCCGAGGAGGGGTTTGTCGTTTCGTTCACCGACGATGCAGGCGAAGATCAGCAGGAGGCTTTCAAGCAGCGGGAGTTCGAGAAACGCTTCTTCGCCGATGCCACCAACCAGCTCTTCTGCAAGACCTTCCTCGAGAACGCTCTGCGCGACCCTGTCAGCGGCGAGATCGGGAAGTCGATCATTTTCGCCGTCAGCCAGAAGCACTCTACCAAACTCGTAGAAGTCCTCAATAAGATGGCCGACCGCATGTTCCCCGGCAAGTATCAGTCCGACTTCGCCGTGCAGGTTACTTCGCAGATTTCCGACGCCCAACAGTTCACTATCAATTTCGCCAATAACAATCTTCTCGGATCGGCTAACTTCTTGCCAGCCTACAAAACGAGCAAGGCGCGCGTCTGTGTGACTGTAGGTATGATGACGACTGGCTACGACTGTACGGACATCCTAAACCTCGGCCTCTTCCGTCCGATCTTTTCCCCCACTGACTTCATCCAAATCAAAGGACGCGGCACCCGCAATCACAATTTTCTTGAGCAACTCTTCGATGACAGCATTAGAGAGAACGTGACAAAACCTCGGAAGACCGCCTTCAAGCTTTTCGACTTCTTCGCCAACTGCGAATATTTCGAGGAAGATTACAACTACGACGAGGTGCTGAAACTCCCCCGGCCACAGATAGGTGGTGGTGGCGACGGTGGTGGCACTGGTCCTGTCGTGAAGGGAACCTATGAGCATCTGGGCGCGGACATCATTGCATCGATGAAGGTAGAGGAAATCGGTCTCGAGGGGATGAGGATTGATCGCATGTTCTTCGAGAAGTTCGAGGACACCGTGCGCGAGAACGACTTCATCGCAAAAAGCGTCCAAGCCGGGCAGTGGGACCGCGTCATCGACTATGTCAACCGCGAGGTCTTTGACAAACCCGAGGAATACTATAATCTCGATAAACTGCGAAAAGCCGCCGTCGTGGATCGCCGTCTAACCCTGCGTGAAATTCTGGAGAAGATATTCGGCCTCATCCCACGTTTCAAGTCCAAGGATGAGCTGCTTGAGGAAGAGTTCGCCAAGTTCGTCGCGGACTTCAAACCGGAAGAGGCGGAGGCCATCCCGGCCATCAAGAACTACTTCAAGGCCTATATCACCAGCGACCAAGTCCGTCACATTATCGAAAGCAAGCAGTTCACCGACTTGGCAACCAACCCGATCTTTTCTACCCGCGACTTCCGGGCTGTGCCACAGAAGTACCGCACTATCATCCCGGAATATGTCAAGGACTACGTCTCCTTGAATCAGTTTGCCGCATAGAGGAGGATCCATGAGCAAGACCAGAAAATCAATCATAGCGGTTCAAGGAACAGAGATAGCGGTCATGTCGCACCCACAGGGAGACTATATTTCCCTGACGGATATGTTGAAAGCGAAAGACGGCGATTATTTCATCTCGGACTGGCTGAGAAATCGCAACACGGTCGAGTTTCTTGGTATATGGGAACGCATCTACAACCCCGATTTTAATTATGGCGAATTCGCCACAATTAGAAGTCAAGCAGGACTCACAATAGGACGAATGGGATGACCGCCAACGAGCCTCTGATCCAGGCACATGGTGGCTACCGAAAACTCAAGAGTTTTCAGGTGGCCCAGATGGTTTTCGACATCACGGTCCGTTTTTGCGACCGCTACATCGATAAGCGCAGCCGCACCTGCGATCAGATGGTACAGGCGGCGCGGTCCGGCGTGCAGAACATCGCCGAGGGTAGTCAGGCCTCGGGAACCTCAAAAAAGACCGAACTTAAACTCACCAATGTCGCGCGGGCCAGTCTGGAAGAACTGCGACTCGACTACGAGGATTTCCTGCGTCAGCGAGGGCTGACGATCTGGGCCAAGGCCGATCCCCGGCGAACGCATCTCGTCGCGCGCCGCTGCGCGACTGCGGACGATGTGGCAAGATGGGTGAAAGAAGTGCGTGATGGACTGGATGGACACGATGGACTTGATGGACAGGACCCGTCCATATCGTCCATCAAGTCCATATCGTCTATAAATCCCTCCTATTCCGAAATCGCCGCCAACGCGGCTCATATCCTAATTGGCGTCGCCTGCGCCCTGCTCGACCGTCAGATTGCCGCTCAGGCGAAGGCGTTTGAGGCCGATGGCGGCTTCACCGAGCGCTTGTACCGCGTGCGCTCCAAGAACCGCAACAAGCAACAGTAGCCCCAAGGAGATTCATGCTCGACACAGATACAAAACGCCGCATCGATACCGCCCGCGACATCCTGGTCGGCAAGGTTCCCGATCCCAAATCCCAGGTTGAGCAGATCACCATCGCCCTCATCTACAAGTTCATGGATGACATGGATGCTGAGGCAGAGGAACTCGGTGGAAAGCGCAAGTTCTTCGCCGGGGAATTCGCCCGATACGGTTGGGCCAAGCTCATGCGCTCCGGACTGGGCGGCCACGAGACCCTAAACCTTTACGCCGAAGCCATCGCCAAGATGCCGGAGAACCCCGGCATTCCGTTGCTCTTCCGCGACATCTTCAAAAACGCTTACTTGCCGTATCGCGATCCCGAAACGCTCAAGATGTTTCTCAAAGTCATTGACGAGTTCAGCTACGACCACTCCGAGCGACTCGGCGACGCGTTTGAATACTTGCTTTCCGTTCTTGGTTCCCAGGGGGACGCCGGGCAGTTCCGTACGCCACGACACATTATTGATTTCATGGTCGCGGTCGTCGATCCCAAGAAGAATGAGACCATTCTTGACCCCGCCTGCGGTACCGCCGGGTTCCTCATCTCCTCCTACAAGCACATCGTGCGTGCCAATTCTGACGCCAAGGGCAACAGCACCCTGACCCCGGAAGAAAAAGGCCGCCTCGCCCGAAATCTCAAGGGCTACGACATCTCGCCAGACATGGTGCGCCTGTCGCTGGTGAATATGTATCTTCATGGTTTCAGCGACCCGCACATCGCCGAATATGACACGCTCTCTTCACAGGACAAATGGAACGAATACGCCGACGTGATCCTCGCCAATCCGCCCTTCATGTCTCCGAAAGGGGGCATCAAGCCGCACAATCGTTTCTCAGTTCAGTCCAAGCGGAGCGAAGTGCTGTTCGTGGACTACATGGCCGAGCACCTCACCCCCAGCGGCCGCGCCGGTATCATTGTGCCGGAAGGCATCGTCTTCACGAGCCAAACCGCCTACACGCAACTGCGAAAGATGCTGGTGGAAGAATACCTCGTCGCAGTAATCTCTCTTCCGGCAGGCGTGTTCAATCCGTATTCTGGTGTCAAGACCTCGATTCTGATCCTCGACAGGTCGCTGGCCAAGAGGGCCAACACTATCGCCTTCTTCAAGGTTGAAAACGACGGTTTCGGACTCGGTGCCCAGCGGCGCGAAATTGACAAGAACGACCTGCCAGCTGCTTTGTCCGCAATTAAGAAGTGTGAATCTGGAATAATAAATGGTGAGGATGTTCTGTCTCCTGACTTCATAATTCATCCTTCAGCCTTCATTATTGTGCCAAAGGAAAAGATCGCGGCGAATGGGGACTACAACCTGAGTGGGGAGCGGTATCGGGAGGGGGCTCCAGTATCAACGATGCAATGGCCAAGGGTGCATTTGTCCGACGTTACCGTGTATTCGAAGGCAGGCGAGGTAATCGACCGAGGCTATTGGGGAAAGGGTACGGAGTTGCTGTATACGTGTGCTGAAGCGCCAATACGATGCGATTTCCCAGGATTTCCAGCCGACAAGCGCACTGTCGATGGCGACATTCTGCTTGCTCGCAACGGTTATGGGTACGCTCATTTGGCGTTACCTGATGCGATTTACACCAACGTCGTACAACTTGTGAAGGTTGATCGCGAACGCGCCGTTCCGCCGTACATAGTTAGGATTCTGCAGTCGCAGATCAGTCGTCTTCAAGCGGTCGGACAAGGCATCCCAAGTCTGAACATGGCGGTATGGAATGAACTCCAAATCCCCCTGCCGCCGCTGGAGGTGCAGAAAGAGATCGTGGCGGAGATCAAGGGCTATCAGAAAGTCATCGATGGTGCGCGCGCGGTCGTCGACAATTACCGCCCCTACATCCCCATCCACCCAGACTGGCCGATGGTGGAGTTGGGAGACGTTTTCAAACTGTCAAGCGGGCGGGGCCTCACGCAATCGAACATGAATGAAGGCCCATATCCCGTTTACGGCGGAAACGGGAAGACAGGAACTCATTCAGAATACTTCTTGGAAGCGGCGAATATAGTCATTGGTCGTGTCGGCGCTTATTGTGGAGTCGTCCACATCACGGAACCAAATGCATGGGTGACAGATAACGCGCTCTACGTTACTGAATTCAAACAAGAGGTTGATTTGGGGTATTTGGCCCAACTACTGGTTCAGTTGGACTTGAATCAATTCGCCAAGGTCGGTGGCCAACCTTCTATCTCACAGACGACTGTCTGTGAGAGGGCAGTCCCCCTCCCACCTCTCGCCACCCAACAGGCCATCGTCGCCGAGATCGAAGCCGAGCAGGCGCTGGTCGCCGCCAACCGAGAGCTAATCGAGCGCATGGAGAAGAAGATTCAGGCAACTCTCGCACGGGTTTGGGGAGAGGACGAAGCCGCCCCGGTAAAGGCCTAAGCCATGGAAGAAGCCGCCGAACTGGAAAGCTACTTGCCGCTTTCGTACAAGAGCCCAAAGGAGCAAGAATATATCGCATTCCTCCGGGACGCTTTCGAGTCGAACTATCAGAATGAGAAATACCAGTTCGCCTTCCTCGCATACCACATGCTCACGATGTGGTGTATCTGATTGCCTACATCTTTAGCGGTGGACAAGCGCCGTGTGCGGAATGTAAGTAACTTAAGACGGAATCATCTGGCATTCGCCTTCCAAGATCGTCAGAAAGATCGGCGAAGCACGCCCGATCATACGTGGAATTAGTCAGACTCAGTCGCGAAAGAGCTTTGCTCCAAAATGGGGATCAAATTCCAGTTCCTTTAGCGAAGGACCGGCGTGATGCTCGACCGCTTTTGCCTTGAATATCTCGACATGAGGCCTATCTCCGAGGAGGGCATAGCATCGCGCTATGTTGTGCAGTAGATCTCCCTGGCATTCGGGGTCTGCCATCAGCTTCACCAGAATAGACAATGCTTCCGTCTTCTTTCCAGCGGCCGCGAGCGCCAGGGCTCGATAGCTTGCTAGTTGGCAATTAGCCGGATCGCGACTCAGGTAGTCCTCCGCCGACTGGCAGGCCTTTTCAAAGTTGATCCTCGCGTGATCCGAGTTATCCTGAAGGATATCAATAAGCCCGAGTAGATAGTATGCAATGAAAGGCAGATATCCGCGTTCAAGCGACTCTCGAAGTAGTGACTTCGCTTCTTCGTAGTTTCCCGTTGCCAGTTGAGCATACCCGGCTTCAATGTGACTATTGGGGTCTCCTTTGTACTTGATAGCAAGCTGAAAATTGTCGATGGCAAGCTCTGGAACCCCCAATTTCATATATACGATGCCCAGATAGTAATAAGCACGCCCATAGTCGGGACCCAATTCCACCGCACGCTGCAAGGTTGCCATTGCCAAGGTGAATTTGCGCATGTCAAGATACAGTAGACCCAAAAGGAGCAACGTCTCCAGATCAGTAGGTGATAGTTCAAGGGCTTTCTTGGCCCAGATCAACGCTGCCTCATCGTCCCCCGCCATATCTTTCAACCATGCCAGCGCCCGATAGCCCATGGCAAACTTCGGCGAGATGTTTACGGACGCCTTGAGGGACCTCTCAGCATTCTCCAAGTCTCCCATAAACATATAGCATCGCCCCAACGCGCGATGCGCTTCCGGTAACAGCGGGTCGATTGCCAATGCCTGGCGAGCTTCCTCAATCGCCAAAGCGATTTTCTCTGGGCGCCTGTCATAATAGGCGTTGTACTGGAACGCATGGACGTCGGAGAGTCCCGTCATGGCCAGAGCAAAACTAGGGTCGAGTTCGAGAGCCTTTGCAAACATATTGATTGCGAATTCAAGGTCTTCTGGTTTGCTAGTATGGTAGTAGCTTCTTCCCTTTAGATAAAAGTCATAGGCCGTCACGTCGGTGTTCATGAGACGATCGACATCGACAATAGCTACGCCACTGGCTTTGGCCAATGCCTCGGAAGCACTACGAGCGGCACCAGAAAGCAGTTCGAACAACTGTTTCACCTCGCCGCGAAACTGCTCGCCATAAATCAGCTTGTTGCCATTCTCTCCGTAGACACTTAAACCCAGCTTAATCTCCTCCTGCCACCGCATCAGTGTCCCTGTGATCACATAGTCTGGTCGACATCTCCGGAAAATGCTTGTGATCTCTCCCTGGGCCGAACCGGCAGGTTCAACCGACACCACTGCGTCGATACGCAGCGAAATTTCTCGAATCAGATCATCGGTAAAACCTACACAGAAGTAGTTCCAAGATTCATCACCGGATAGGTTTCTGAGATGCGTGACCGTTATCGTTCGTCGCCTGGCCCTATAAGTGCCGACGCCGGCAATTGTAGCATCTGCGGTCTGTGTCGCATCAAGATAGTCGATTACCGAGCCCATGTCCGGGAAGCGGTCGATCGCGTTTTTTTTTAGGAGCTTTAGCACCAGTTCATCAACCCAAGCCGGCAACGAGGTGTCTCGCTCGCAGGGAGGAGTCGGATCTTCATGCAGTATTGCGTAGACAATTGCTGCGGAATACTCACCATCAAATGGTTTGTGACTGGTGAACATTTCATAGAGGATCACGCCGTAGCTGAAAATATCAGTGGACAAGGACTGCTTGGCGCCCGCCACCTGCTCCGGTGACATGTAGAAAAGAGTCCCCTCGATGTTCCCCTGACTGTCAATGGTGTCAGCACTGATGATCTTGGCCAGACCGAAGTCAAGGATCTTGATTGAACCACCATCGGAAACTATAATGTTCCCCGGCTTCAAATCGCGATGAATGACCCCTGAGGAATGTGCGATTTGTAAGCCTTCTGCCAGTTCACGGGCAATTCTCACTTTCTCCTCGAAAGTGAGTTCCGGCATGACTTCGTCCAAACCGCGGCCGGAGACATACTCATACGAAATGAAAGGGGTGCCCTCAAACTCCGAGCATTCCCAGATCTTCACGACCTGTTTTGTATTGATCTTGCCGGCACTTCTGGCTTCCTGAAAGAGCCTGGTGCGATACTCCGGATCACCCGCGAACTTGTCCGAGATTACTTTGAGTGCCACGGTTCGATCAAGTCGCTCGTCAACGGCCTTATAGACGACCCCCATGCCACCTTCGCCAAGTCGCCCAACGATTCGATAGCTACCTACATGGGATCCAATACTAAGCATCTGATTTCCTCAAAGGATAGTATCGGTGTTTTCCTCACTTCGCGGATCGCAAATCGTAAGACATGCCGCTATCCCCTACTGACAAAATAGGCCGAAGGTGCCTGGCAAACAAGAGCATTTTCGAGATGTTGAACGAAAGACGCGACGAGGAGAGAGGGGGGGGTTGGCTTCTGGGCGCGACTTGGCTGATTACCGCAGGAGTCGGCATGTGTCCGCCATTGCCTTTGCGAACGCTTGATCCCTACACCGGATTTCTCACGGCAACAAGCGTGATATCATCGCTTTGCGGAACGTCACCCTGGAAGCGTACTACAGAATCCTTGATCAGGTACACAAGTTCAGCGGCGGATAGCGACCGATTTGTTCTCACTAGATCAAGAAGCCGTGATTCTCCGTACTGCTCCTCAGAAGCGTTGGCGGCTTCTGTTATGCCATCGGTGTAAAGCAAGATCGATTCACCTGCCCGAAGCGAGACCTCAGATTCCGTGTATTTGGAGTCAGGGGAGAAGCCCAGGACGATGCCGCCTTCCTCCAACTCAACTATCCTGTCGCGGCCGACAAAGATCGGGTAGCAGTGTCCGGCGTTGACGTAGGTGAAGATGCTCCGGCGCACGTCGAGGACGCCATAGATCAGCGTGATAAATCGTCCTTCGACCAGAGATCGGGAAAGCATGAAATTGAGGTTGTTGATTGTCTCCTTCGGGCTTCGGTCAAGTATTGCCTGTCCCCGCAGACACGATTGCAGGTTTGCCATCAGGAGCGCCGCTGACGTGCCTTTTCCCGACACGTCGGCGATAGAGATTCCGAGGTGATTTTCATCGATAGGAATGAAGTCGAAATAATCACCCCCAATCATCTGCGCCGGTTCATAGAGCCCCGCAATATCAAAGTGATTTGCTCGCGGCTTTTCGCGCGGAAGCAGGGAAAACTGAATCACACGCGCTGCAAGCATTTCCTTATCCAGAGATTCCAGCCGGCGTTCTTCGTCATAAAGGCGTGCGTTTTCGATGGTCTGCGCCGACTGCGTTGCCACGATGGTCAACAACCGAGCATCATCATTCGAAAACTCCTGGCCATCGGTTTTGTTCAGCAAGCAAATAACGCCGATCAGCGTATCCTTAAGTTGCAGCGGCACCGCCAACAAACGGCGAAGGTTGGAATACTCGCCAGCCAGATCGACAAATCTCTTGTCGCCGACAACGTCATTCACTATCAGGGGATTTCGATTTTTGATGACCCATCCCATCAGACTGGCGCCGACCTTGAAGGGTATGGTACTGACATCGGAGTCCATTACTCTAAGAAAGGTCTTCGGGGGAGCCGTCTTATCTATCCGATCCAGCAGCCAGATTGCTCCCTGCTCGGCGCCGGCGTGCTCGACGCACTTCCTGACAATCAGGTTCGTAACGGCATCGACACCGACCGCACTACTGATCGCCACGCTGACCTCATTTAGAATCCTTAGCTCTGCGATGGCTCGTTTGAGCCTACGATTTTCCTCTCTGATTTCGTCCGACATTTGCCCTCTTCGATCTGCGCGATCTCTTTGTCCTGAAGACCACGATTCTTTGAGTCACAGGCAATAAACTGAAAGTCGGCCAAAGAGCAAGTTTGAAAATAGAAGGATCTCCCTAGCAGCTAAGGGCTCTTCTGTAGCGAAAAGCTCTTGACAAATCACGGGAAATCGGATATATTTAGCCACAAGCTGAATACGGAATCAGGGGATCTACTCCCTAGTAATAATAGATTACTTACCAGACTGGAGACGACAATGAAAAGGGTGCTCTTGCTTTTAGTCAGCATCGTTCTGTGTTTGCTCGTTGCAAATCCTGGGCAGGCCACGGCTGAAGAACTCCATTTGTTGTGGGCTTGCGGGGACGCCAACGGCGATATGACCTTAAATTTTTCTGACGCGTATTACTTATTGTTCTATATCTTCTCTGGCGGCCCAGATCCTATTCCGCTGGAAGCAGGAAACGCCGACGCTGGATGCAGAATAAATCTTTCCGATGTGGTGTATCTCTGCAATTATTTCTTCAGCGGAGGATGGCCGCCGTACGACTGCCCGCTACCCTCAGCATGCACCTATGGGACTCTTGCAGGAAACAGTATCAACATGGGCTGCAAACCGTATACAGGCAATAATGATTCCATTGCCATCCCAATCTATATGAGCAACAATGTAAGCATCAAAGGGGTATCGGTGGGATTTCACTATCCGTCAAACAGCATTGAAATCACCAGTATTGACTTCAGTGGTTCGATCATGCCCGGCAGCTGGGATAAGCGGGCGCTCTTTAAGCCGGCGCAGAACCAGGTGCTCTTGGGCGGACTGGACTTCTTCGGCTCAACTATAGGTCCACAGACAGGCGGCCTCTTGTGCAAACTCAACGTCCGTATTCTCTCCGGCGGTCCGGACCAGTTTATCGACCTCGACACAAGTTTTGTCGGCCCGGGTGGCGATTTCATGTTTGCTTACCCCCCCAGCAACATCTGTCCGGAATACGTCAAGTGCAGCCCAGCAGATTTTAGCGTAGCTCAGACTGCAGATACAGCCGATGTCTTTTACATCAAGCAGGCGGACATTGACGGTGACAACTATACTGATGTAGTCTACACCGGCAACACGGCAGACAGCCTCTACATTGCCTATGGCAGAGCCGATGGGACGTTGGAGACTCCGCGTAACTATCTGAAAGTGACCAAGGCTGCGCTGGCGGTTGATTTCGTCAACGGTGACTCTCTGTTGGACATCGTCGCCCATACCGCGGGGAAGGTCTATGTCCTGCTCAATACGGGCAACCGCAATTTCAGCATCGATTCGCAGGGTGTCAGTCTGTCGAGCCGGGGATCGGACGCTGGTCGTAGCAGCGTTTTTCCATCGATCGCAACCGGATACTTCGACAGCGATGCGCATCTGGATGCGGTGGTCGGCGACAGCACGATTCTTTTTGGCAACGGCAGTGGGGAATTCCCCACTTCGACGACACTGCCGTTTTTGTTTGATGCTGTCGATGTTAGCGACTTTGACCGCAATGGGACTGATGATATTGTAGTTACGTCAGGTGATTCCGCCTTTATCTATCTGAACGACGGTAGTGGCAATATGACTCGGTCGGCGGCATTGCGCATCGGCTATCTCACTCACGATTTCACTAGTGTGGTCGCCGGTATGGACTTGAACGGTGATGGCAAGACCGACTTTGTAACAGTGACCGGCAACACGGTCGGGACAAATGACACCAGCGTCGTGACAATTGCACTAGGGGATGGCAGTGGTGGAGTCACCAGCAATGACACCCTTCGTATTGTCGGCACGGCGCTCAACCTGGCATTAGCGGATGTTGACAAGGATCATGACCTCGATATTAGTTTAGTGAATGTTACAACTCGTGCTTTATTGATTACGACCAATGATGGCGCCGGCAACTTTGCTACGCCCAAGAGCATCTCGTTGGGCAGTGGCACGAATCCCCTCTATGCACTGATCAACGTCGATGTTGACCGCAACGGCGCACCCGATTTCGTGATCGGTGGAGAAGCCGGTAACCCCATACTGTTAGCCGTCAATCAGATTCCGAATGACCCCATTCTTTCTGACGAGATGGTGACTACCGCGTACAATTATGTAACGCTTCGAGTGGAGAACCCTTTGGGACTGGTGATCTCACGACCACTGCGCACGGTTGCCGGATCAGCGTACTGGCGTATGGATGCCGACGATAACAACGTGTTGGATGAAAGCGCCTACGACTACAACCTGCAATATGGGGAGTATCGCGTGGTGATTACACCTCGGATGAATCTTCCCACCGGTCCCCTCTTCAGCATCGGTATCCGCATTGACGGCACGGCAGAATACTCGGCATTCCGGCAATATTCGGTTCCGCCACCGGGCGACAGTATCGTCTTTTACTATCGAGTGGAGCCGGTATCATCGATCTATCCGGCCAATGGACACCCAACAGCTAATCCACAACCGACTTTCAACTGGAGTGGTCTGGTCACCAAAGGACTCGCTGCTGATAGCTATGAGTTCCAGTTGGATCGCTACTATGATTTCCATTCGCTGATCTTTAGTGTGACTGGTCTGACATCACCCCAGTACCATATCCCGCACTCGCTGGGAGCGGATTCGGTGTTTTACTGGCGGATCCGCCCTGTCAAGGGGGGAATTCCCGGTGACTACTCACGGACGTTTGCGGCTTACCTTCTGGACTATCTCTGCGGCGACGCTAATGGTGATGCCGCTGTCGATATCTCTGATGTGGTCTATCTGATCGCCTATATCTTCTCCGGAGGTTCAGCACCATCGCCATTGCTCGCTGGTGACGCGAATTGTGATAAAGCGGTTGATATCTCGGATGTGGTATATTTGATTGCATATATCTTCTCCGGTGGGCACGCGCCGTGTACGGGGTGTAAGTAAACAGGGACGCTAAGTGAACCTATGACCGGGAGTCAAGAGACTCCCGGTTTTACTACGCTTTTTGGAGTGGCGAGCTTCTCAAGGCCAAGATTGAACCGGAAAGTTCTGGTTACCGAATAGCCAACCCCGCTTTTCTTTTGCCTCCTTAGGATGCCAGCGTTTTCGGCTCGCCCGACAGTTACTTCAGAGGTTTGTGGCTGACAGTGCGTAAGTACTTGCCGTCCTTCCGGCTCATCATCCGCTCATCCACAAACTCACGCCTTACGCGGCAATAGTCATCATGGAATCGTGCGATTATCTCGTTGACTTCCTTTTCGGGATAGACCTTGCCGAGCTCGAATTGACTGAGGATATACTCGATGATGTACCTTCTTTTCTTGCGTTGAACGGGAAGCACGTCGAATCTCCCATCTTTCATGAAGCGATTCACGATTTTCTGGCCCGGATGCAGAGCATTTTGGTTTGAATGCTTCTCCAACCATTGCAGCAAGTCGGATTCCTTCACCCGCCAATCCTTGCCAATCTTGTACCCGGGCAGTTCAGCATATTTCAGCTTTCTGGCGATAACCTGAACATTCATTTTCAGCAGTTCGGCGATTTCATTGGTGCTGTAGAACTTCAGTTTCGATTGATCATCGATTTCCGACATCATTAACCTCACAATATCACATTTTATACTACTGTGTGATAGTATAACGGATAATAACGTATTGTCAAGTACTTATTTCTGCATTTCGACAACCGAATTGTGAGGTCTTGTCCTTCATCCTGATTCCCCTGTGTCGCAACCTCATGCAAGGACATCCGTAGAATTCACTTGTGGTGCGGACAATCCGGGACGAGGTTGACTTGGTGCAAACTATACAAGTGGTTAAAGAGACAGAGATTGAGACAGCGCGCGAGCTATTCACTGAATATGCCGCTTCTCTTGGATTAGACCTTTGCTTCCAGGACTTTGATAAAGAATTGCGGAGACTGCCGGGTGAGTATGCTGCTCCTGACGGATGCCTGCTGTTGGCGCACGATGGAGAGAAGGCGCTGGGTTGTGTGGCGTTCAGAAGGATCGATAAGCAGACTTGCGAGATGAAACGACTCTATGTGCGACCGGAAGCACGTGGACAAAGACTGGGCAGGAAGCTGGCTGAGGCAATTGTTGCCGAAGCACGTCGGATCGGCTATCATCGCATGCGGCTGGACACGCTGCCCGAAATGGGCAAGGCGATTACGCTTTACCGGACACTGGGATTCAGAGAGACGGCAGCGTATCGCTACAATCCGATGCCTGGCGCAATTTTCATGGAATTGGAGCTTGTGGCAGAAAATGATTCTGCACGGTGACAGAAACTGACTCGAGGAGAAAATAATGGCTAGGGCGACATTCTACATTCTCGACGTATTCGCCGAGAAGCGGTATGCAGGCAATCAACTGGCGGTATTTCGGCATGTCGAGGGAATAGATGATGCCGAGATGCAACAAATTGCTCGTGAAACCAACTTCTCAGAAACGACGTTCATCATGTCGGATCAGCCAGAGAATAGCGGCTTCCGTGTACGGATATTTACGCCCGGAGAGGAAGTACCCTTCGCCGGACATCCTACGCTAGGGACAGCCTTTGTGATTCAGCAGGAAATCATTCGGCAGTCGGTAGAGAAAGTTGTGCTCAATCTGAAAGTTGGACTGATACCGGTTTTGTTTAACTATGTCGACGGCAATCCGGACATCATGTGGATGCGGCAACAGCCCCCGACATTTGGAGAGATTTTCAGGGCTGCTGAAATAGTGAAAGCAATTGGTCTGTCTGTAGATGACGTTGATCAACGATTCCCGATCCAGGAAGTCTCGACCGGAATGGCAGCAGTGATTGTGCCGTTGAAGAACCTTGAGTCGCTTCAGAAGGCCAGAGTTGATCGGAAGCAGTTTCTTGAGGTAGTGGCCAACATCGATGCCAAGAACATTTTCATTTTCTGTCCAAAATCACACGGTGGAGGGAGCGATTTCAGCGTTCGCTGTTTTGCGGAATTCTATGGCATTACGGAGGATCCCGCGACGGGTAGCGCCAACGGCTGTTTCGCCGGCTACTTAGCGAAACACCGCTATCTCGGCAGTGAGAGAGTCAGCGTACGAGTCGAGCAGGGATACGAGATCGGGCGTCCTTCGCTGCTCTATCTCGAATCCTCGGCACAAGGCGAGAAGGTAGACGTATCTGTTGGCGGCAGGGCCGTGATGGTAGCACGAGGCGAGTGGCTGTAACCGATCAATGGCCGTCCTTTCAGACCATGGCCTTCTCGGCGGTCGGCACAGTGGGAACCGGAGCGTCTCCGATTGTCAGGTAGAACGTAGCGCCCTTGTCAGGTTCCGATTCCGCCCAGATTCTCCCGCCATGACGTGCAATAATGCGATGTACGATTGCCAGGCCGACACCGGTACCCTCGTATTCATCCGGCCGATGCAGTCTCTGGAACACTCCAAACAGCTTGCCCGCAAATTGCATATCGAAGCCGACTCCGTTGTCCCTGACGAAATAGACATTCGTCGCCGGCGCTTCCCCAGCCCTGACGACCTGTGGCAGAAAGCCAATCTCAATTCTCGCGTCGGCGGTGAGACGTGAGTATTTCAGGGCATTGCCCAAAAGATTGAAGAAAACTTGCCTCAACAGCGACGGATCACCCTGACACTCGGGCAAAGAGCCGATCACCCAGTCCACCTGCCGCCCCTTGCGTTCGCTTTCCAGAGCACTCCAGATTTCCTCCACTAGCGCGGATAGATTAACCGGCTGTTTCTCAAGGGGCTGTCTGCTGAGTCGGGAAAAGCGTAGGAGGTCATCAATCAAGTGCCCCATGTGCGAGGCGCCGTTGCGCACTCGATTTAGGTGTCCCACAGCCTCTTCTGGTAGTTGCGCTGCATAGTCCTCTATCAGGATTCGCGAGAAACCGTCAAGCGCTCGCAGGGGCGCCCGTAGGTCGTGGGAAACGGAGTAGGAGAATGCCTCCAATTCCTTATTGGCCGCTTGCAGTTGTGCAGTACGATCAATAACTCGCTGCTCCAGCTCTTCATTGAGTTGGTGAATTTCCATTTCGGCCTTTATCCGACCGGTGACATCCTCAAGGGTCTCAATTGCGCCAATAATATTGCCTTCTGAGTCTTTGATTGACGCGGCCGTGAAGAATAGCCATTTCCCGCCCTCACCCAAGTGAGGGAAGAAGTCAGTGACTTCAAATGCTTCGGCCACAAGACGGGACTCGCGACATTGGTCGCCATACCACTCAGGAAAGGAACCAGCGTTTCCATCGACCAAGAGGTCACACATGCAGGGTCGTTTTTCCTTGTAGAAGGCCGACCAGTGATTGCTCGTACCCACCATCTCTTCCGCCTTGCGTCCGCTGATATCCTCAAGGGCTTTGTTCCAATAGACAACCCGATGGTCGCGGTCAATGACGAATTGTGGAATCGGAGAACCATAGACTGTGGCTTTCAACTTCTGTTCGCTCTCTCGAAGCCCTGCTTCTGCATGCTTGCGGTTGGTAACATCATGAACCGCACCGACAAGATGCGTACAGCGTCCTTTGTCGTCAACAACAGGGGCAATACTTACTTCACCAGTTAATCGTCCGGTTGGGTAATCAGAAATTTCTTCCCATCGGATAATTGAATTCTCTTCAATTGCCCGTCGGTATTTTTCAAGCGCCATCGAAAGGGAGGGTTCGGGAATGACTTCGTTCACCAACTTGCCGACCACCATTTCCTCGCTCAGTCCTGTGACATTACGGAACGCCTGGTTGACCGAAACAAAGCGATAACTTCCATCGGCCTCAACCGCTAAATGAAAGACCGCATCCCCGACGGTATCGTAGATAGAGGTAAGCCGGCGTTTGCTTTCCTGAAGCGCCTCCTGGACCCGCTTGCTCTCCGTGATATCGCTCATCACGGCGCGGCAGACCGGTGCGCCGTCAACGTCCTGCGTCGCGGTCGCCGCCAGACTTGCCCAAAATGCCGTCCCGTCTTTTTTGACCATCCTTAGTTCGCACGTTTGCGGTTCACCGATCCCAAAGAGCTGTTTGCGGTATAGGTAGTAAATATTCTGGTCTTCTGTAAGGATGAATCGGGATAAAACCTGGTTGACCAAAGCTCCTCTCGGCACGCCCAGCAACCCGGCGGCGGTGAGATTAGCTTCCAGAATCAGTCCCTGCTCGCTGATGGCGAAATAGCCCACCGGCGCCAAGTCATACAGGTCGAAATACCGAGCCCGCGAGGCTTCGAGTTCATCCTGCGTGCGGCGCAGCTCCTCGTTCTGCATCTCCAACTCGATCTGATGCACCCGCAGTTCGTGGAGCAGAAGACGGGCACCCTCGGACGACAGCGCCGTGAGATTTTCCGGCAACAGGGGAGCCTTTCCCAGAGCAATCTCTTGCGCCTGCTGGCGCAGAGCCTGCCCCGAACTTGTCGAAGGGTATGCGTCGCCGGGTCGATTACCCTTGTCTGTCATTGTGTGCCTCCGTTGTTCGACCCATCACTGATCCTATCGTCCGTTCCGTTGTCGCAATCGCATACATTTGCCCGGCCTCATTCACCAAAGCTGTGGAGATCATCGAAACCTCCACGACGGCACCCTCTTTGGTGATCCGTTGTGTACGATACGGCTCCAGAATTTCAGCGAGGCTAAGCTGATGTACCCTGGCTAACGCTTTTTCTCTCAACTCCTCCGGGATCCGATCGCGGACGTTCATCACCAGCGCCTCGGCTTCACTCCAGCCATACATCCGCACCGCACCCGGATTCCAAGCCAGAATGCGGCCTTCCAAGTCCTGTACGGTGATGGCATCGTTAGCATCGCGCACCACCACAGCCAGACGGAGCTGCTCATTGGCTTGCTGCAGCGCTTCTCGCGTCCGCACCATCTCTGTGATGTCGAAAAAGGTGATGACCGCCCCCTCGATCACGTTGTCAAGCGTGCGATAGGGCTGGATGTGCATCGTGTATGACTTTCCTTCCGTGGTCTGCACGTCCACCTCTTTGGGAACCAGTGTGTTCAGTACCTCCTGCGCGTCTGCGACCAAGTTGGCGTAGCCCGCCAGGTTGGAGACGATGTGCCCCACTGGCCGTCCAACGTCGCTCAGAATCAGGTTGGTGATCGCGCTGGCGGTGGGGGTGAAGCGCAGGATGCGCAGTTGATGATCCACAAAGACGGTGCCGATGCCGGTGCCGGATAGTAGGTTGTTCATGTCGTTGTTGGCCCGCGACAAATCCAGCACCTTGGTTTGCAACTCGGTGTTGACCGTAGCCAGTTCCTCGTTGACCGACTGCAATTCTTCCTTGGAGGTTTCCAGCTCCTCGTTGGTGGATTGCAATTCCTCATTGACCGACTGCATCTCCTCGTTGGAGGATTTGAGCTCTTCGTTGGAGCTTTCCAGTTCCTCATGAGTGGTCTGGAGGTATTCGTCCTTGGCCCGCAATTCCTGTTTAAGCAACGCGATGCGCGCGTCGGTGTCCATGTCGGGGCCGTCCGCCCCTGCGATGGCATGCAGGGCGGCCTGCTGCGCCTGTTTGGGATCGACGGGCAGCGCTTCTTCCAGCGTGACCAGGAACAGAGGCGCCTCGGGCGTTGCGGCAGAGCCTATCACCACCGGACGGACAGTCAGGTTGACTATGGTGAAGTTGCCGTTGGTTTTGATGCGCAGGCCCGGGCAGCGCACGATCTCCCTTGCCCTCGCGGCTTTACGTAGGGTCGTGGTCAGGTCGCTTCGCAGCCCTTCACGGGCCATCTTCAGGATGTTATTGATTCCGGTTTCTCCCGGAGTCGGTTCCAGATACATCCCCGTGCGGCCATGCAGGTAGAGGATATCGCCTTGGCCGTTGACTAGCGCGCCAGCCGGGGCGACCTGCTGCAAGAGCGTCTGTTCGGTCAGCTCGCGCAGCAGCAGTTTTCCGGCGGCGGCCGTCTTTCCGGCGAGCCGTGGGAGCGCCCCATCGATCCCCGTCATGGACGGGAGAAACCGGCCAAGGGCCACGCGCTGCGCGCCGTGAACATCTTCTTTGCGCTCATACAGCTTCGATTTGCGGTCCCCCACGGCAAACAGATCGCCAAACTCCCCCACAGTCTCCGACGTTCCCAGGAAGAGAATGCCGCCCGGGTTCAGCGCGTAGTGGAACAGAAGAAGGAGCTTCTTCTGCAGGTCCAAGCCCAAATAGATCAGGAGATTGCGGCAACTGACGAGGTCGAGTTTGGAGAAGGGGGGATCTTTGATTGCGTCCTGCTCGGAAAAGACCAGCATGTCACGGATGCTTTTATGAATGCGGTACGCGCCGCCGCCCGGCTCGGCTGTGAAAAAGCGCGCCAGCCGTTCCGGCGAGACGTCGGCGACGATGCTGGCCGGATAAACGCCGATGCGGGCCGTGGCAATCGCCTGGCTGTCAATGTCGGTGGCAAATATCTGCACCATGGTGCTTTGCTTCCGCGATTGCATGTGTTCCTGCATGAGCATGGCGATGGAATAGGCCTCCTCGCCGGTAGAACATCCCGGCGACCAGATGCGGATCACGCCGTCCGCGGGCTTGCTCGCAAAGAGCTTCGGGATGACCTCTTCCTCAAGCGCCTTGAAGGCCTCCGGGTCACGGAAGAAATTGGTCACGCCGATCAACAAGTCGCGAAAGAGCGCCTGGGCTTCGGCCGGAGTCTGCTGCAAATATTTGACATACTCGTCTGTCGTTTTGATCCGGTGAACGGCCAGGCGCCGTTCGATGCGACGATTGACGGTGCTCGGTTTGTACTGAGAAAAGTCGTGACCGGTCTGAGCACGCAGCAGGATGAAGATCTTCTTCAGCGCGTTCTCGGTCTTGTGCGCCGGGACGATTGCCCCAGTGGGCTTGCCGAAGATGTGAGCGGCGTAGGCGATGAGTTGGGCGGGCATCTCGGCCGCCGGAAGCTCGTAATCCACCAGGCCGGTGGCGAGAGCGCTGCGCGGCATGCCGTCGTACTCGGTAGATTCAGGGTTCTGCGCCATTA
>CAIYYT010000081.1 GCA_903930455.1 uncultured bacterium
CCCAAGAAACCGAACATCTCGATTATCGAGCGGGACTACCCCGTCGAAAAGCAGCGTCTTTTCGGAGAGCTGGCCGCAGCGATGATCGGTTATGACTTCAACGCCGGTCGCCTCGACACTACCGCCCACCCGTTCTGTACCGGCATCGGCCCCGGTGATTGCCGCATCACGACCCGCTTCAACCCGAATCATCTCGGACAGGCGCTTTTTGGTATCCTGCATGAAGCCGGCCACGGAATCTACGATCAAGGTCTGCCGCAAGAGCACTGGGGTATGCCGATGGCCGATGCAGTCAGTCTCGGCATCCACGAGTCACAGTCGCGCATGTGGGAGAACATGGTCGGTCGGTCGAAGCCGTTCTGGGAATTTTTCTTCCCGCTGGCGCAGCAGACATTTCATGAGTCGCTTGTCGGCGTGAAGTTCGACGAGTTCTTTTTTGCCGTCAATGATGTCCGCCCGTCTTTCGTGCGCGTCGAGGCTGACGAAGTGACTTACAATCTCCACATCCTGCTCCGCTTCGAAATCGAACAGGCCATTTTCAACGGGGACGTCAAAGCCAAGGACATTCCCAAGGTCTGGAACGACAAGTTCAAGAGCTATTTCGGCCTTGTCCCAAGAAATGATGCTGAGGGCTGTCTGCAAGACATTCACTGGGCAGCCGGCCTCTTCGGTTATTTCGCGACCTACTCGCTCGGCAATCTCTATGCCGCGCAGTTTTTCGCTAAAGCCAAAGAGGATTTGGGCGATCTCGACGTGCAATTTGCCGCCGGCAAGTTCAGCCCGCTGCGCGACTGGCTCCGCAAGAACATCCACAGTCAGGGTCGTCGTTATCGTGCCGAAGAACTTGTCAAGAAGGTTACCGGCAAGCCGCTTGATCACAAGCCGCTGATGAAGTACCTCTCCGGCAAATTTGCACCGCTGTATGGGGTGAAGTAGACAGTAATTACGCTGCAATTTCATGGGCAGACGCGAGGTCTGCCCATTTCATTTTAGGTCATCCATTGCTCTCCGGAGGCCGCGTCATTATTGACAGTTGATTCGATAGTCATGTATTACGGCGACTATATTGGAGGAATATCATGTTCGATTTCTATCGGAGGCACTTGCTACTATTCGTTCTCCTCTGCTCCGTCCTGGGGAACAGCGTGGCCTCATTGGCTCAAGTGACACCGCAGCCGTTGTCGGATGAGGAATTCCAAAGAGTATTGCAGAGTAGCGACACTCTTGAATGGATGAAGATCATGGCTCTAACGGACAAACAGGCCAAGAAATTGTCGAAATGCGATAATGCTTGGTATCGGCCAGATGTGGGAGTCCCGGCCATGATGACTCTCTGGCTCAAAGGTCTGAAGGTTCTGACCGACGATCAAGCGCATACGCTGATGCGAAGCAAAGCGATGTGCATCCTGCTGGACGGCCTTGACTCACTGAGCGATAAACAAGCGAACTACTTGAGCAATTATAGTGCCCAGCCCACAATATTACATGGCTCACTGCCACAAGGGTGGGACAACGGCTACAAGTATGGAGGAGTGACCGTTGGTGTGATCAGTCTGAATAGGCTCTCTCGTCTATCGGATTCTCAAGCGTCAAAGTTCGGCAAGTTCCAGGCCTCTGCCATCAACCTCAACGGGTTGAAATCGCTTACTGAGACTCAAGACAAGTCACTGGCCAAATTCGAAGGCATCGTTGATTTGGACGGGGTTGATCTCAGCGCAGTGGGGCTGTTCATCAAGTATAAGGGAAAGCTCAGACCTCCGGATCCGGCACCTCAGCACGGTCCCCAACTGTTTGTGGAACCCGATTCGCTACGCAAGAAGTAAATGGGCTGGGTTCCGGGTCCGTCAATCCGCAATAGAATTCTCAGCAAATAGAAAGACCCCCGAGCTTTTGCTCGGGGGTCTTTTTTTCGAGTTATCGGGTAAGAAGATTACTTCAGCAGAGTCATCTTCTTGGTGTCGGTGTAATCACCGGCCGTCAACTTGTAGAAGTAGACGCCCGAGGCAACCGAAGTACCGCCGTCGGTATCGGCTTGCCACTTAATCGTGTAGTTACCCGCAGCCTGATAGCCGCTCACCAACGTCTTGATCTTATCACCAAGAATGTTGTAGATCGCCAATTCAACGTGACCGCTCTGGGCGACTACGTAGTCGATCGCGGTCTCAGGGTTGAACGGGTTCGGGTAGTTCTGCTTCAGCGTGAAGGACGTCGGCAAATTGCCGTTGTTCTTGTTCGCTGTTGTCAGTTCGTTGATGCGGATGCGATCGCCGTTCTCGGTCCAGGTAACCGTCTGTTCGGCAACTTCGCCATTGACCTTCAGCGTAATGGCGCTGCCAGCCGACTTGCCAACCGCATCACCAGTCAAGGTCTCGGCGCCGTAAACCGGCATAAACCCGAACCTACCGGCGCTGCGAACCACATTCTCGCCAACCAGCGCACCAGAGGCATCATACGCCTCAATCACAGTACCGACCGGAAGAGTCTCGCCGTTCAGCTTGACATTAAAGCCGTACAGGTTGACCCAAGAGTTGGACTGCGACGTACGCGGCGTGAAGTCCGACTTGTGAATCGAAGGCGTGGTCTTAGCAAGGATCGGACCAGGGTAAACCAGCGTCGCGGCGCCCGTGGTCTTGATCCAGTAGCCGAAGTCACGCTTCATTTCCCAGTTATTGTAAAACTGCAAATAGGCCGGATCGCAGGTCAAAGCGCCCTGATCGTAACCTAGCACAACCACAACCTTATCAAAGATCGAAGCCAGAGCCACTGGGACGGTGTACGGAACGGTCGGCAGATAGCTGACGAGATTCCAACTTTGTTCCAGATCGATCGGCGTTGAAGCCGCCACAATCGGACCCTCGAGACACAAAGTGTCTTCGTTGCTCATGCGGAACCAGAAACCGTGATAATGATCCGCAAAATGCAGCGTTGAGAAATCCGGCAGCTTCGGATCGTAGGTCTGCGCGCCCTGCTCGAAGCTCAGGATTACGTCGACGTTGTCCATCACGTCCTTCGCCAGAATCATGATACTGTCATTCGGCGTGTCGACGTTCCACGAAACCAGGTTCCAACCCTGTTTCAGGATCAGGCAATGAACCTGCGGAACCGGCGTACCATCAAAGCAAGCTTCGTAACGATCACCATTCGTACCCCAGTGAATCGGGCCATTCGCCATGGTGACGACGAAGCCGTCCACTTTGATCGTGATCAGATCACCCGGGCGACAGCCTTCATCGACGGCCGTATAAAGCGAGTCATCGGCATAGACCGGCATAAAGCCGTAAGTACCGGCTTGGGACACTACCCACTGACCGCAGAGAACACCTTGCGGATCGTAGGCTTCAACCACGCTACCCGGGAGCACCGGAGTACCGTTGAAGAGAGCATTAAGATCACAGTAGAGATTAACCCACTCATTAGTCGGAGTAACAGTGCCCACAATCGGCTTCAGCGTCAGCGTCAGCGGAAGTGTATTCCCCACGCCGATGCTATCATAGTCCGGATAGTAGCCGGACTTGTATGCACGCACCGAAAACACACTGTTCTTGACGTCTGGGCAGAATTTGTAGGCGCCATCCGGACCAGTAGTCATCGAAGCAAGCGGACTGCCGCTCGGCGGATAGACGCCATACAACTCGACCGTAGCACCGGAAATCGGGTTGCTGCCGCCGTCCACGACGCTACCGTTGATGCAATAGGTCGGTATACAGTCGACCTGGATCGAGCCGGCAGCGAACTGCGGATAGATAATTTGAGCCAGCGAATCGACGAACACCACCTCTCCGCCTGGAGCGATATACTGGCTGTCAATCGCCACCATCACCGGACAGTTCGAACCGGCTGTGAACCACATGGTTGCCCATAGGCCACTACCCGGCATTAGGAACAGCTCCGGTGGTAATGTCGCCATGCCCAGAAGGACCGTCTTGTGGGCGGCATTAATGGTCGCAAACTTGAAATTGACATAATCAATTCGCGAACCTACGAAGCTTACCGAGTCGAGTGTTACGTCGCTGGAATTCCAATGCAGCCCAACCGACATTCCGCCGAGAGGTTCGTTGTTATTGAAATGGACAGGTACCGCAACCGTACTTCCGGCATTCACGCTATCGTTCGCAGCAACGCGGATCGAGTCGGCCGACGGCGGTTTCGGAGTCACGGTCAGGTTAATAGTGACCTCCGCTCCCGGGGTCTTTTTCTTGTCTTCCACGAACGTCACGTGAGCAACGTAGATGCCAGAATCCAGAGCCGCGGTTGTATACTTGAGGTACACCTGCGAACCCGGTGTTTCACCGGCATTCACTGAACCCTGGTTAGGATCCGGAGTCACCCAAGCTTGGTCGGACGAAGCCAACCAATACAGATTGCCGCAAGGAGCGCTGTTCGTGATCCAGAGGGAATCGTTGAACAGATTCTGTCCGGCTTCAACATGAACGTCAAACACTTGCTGGCTGACAACCGGAAACGGAGTCTGTGAGCACGGGATGACAATGAGCAGTACTTTCGTACTATGCGCCAATTTCGTGGGGGCTTCGGTCGCGGTGATCGTCAGTTCATATTCACCAGCTGGAGTGCTTACGCTGGTATGACCGCCGAGTGTTGTCGAATTCGGAACATTGATCGTATTAGCGCCGAAATTCAGAACCACGCCTGTCGGGAGAGCGCTCACCGAGAGGTTCACCGAACCAGAGTAGTCGTAAATCGATGTAAGATCAACAGAGTACAGCAGCGAATCGGGAATACCCTGCATCACGACGATACTGTCCGGAGTAGCTTCAATCGCAAAGTCCGGAGTGGTTCCTACCTTCACTTCTACTGTGAACTGGCAGGAATCCTTCAAACCATGGGCGTCAGTCGCGACGACTTTCACTGGAGTAATGCCCAATAGGAACGCCGAACCGGAAGCTGGAGTCGCGACATAAGTCACACCGGGGCAGTTGTCCGTCACCGTAGGAGTGAATTCAACAACCTTGTCGGTATCATTAAGCGGAGCAGTTACAACGATGTTGGTCGGGCAGGTAACTACAGGATTCTGTGTGTCATTAATCGTTACGGTAAATGAACAACTGTCCTTGTTGCCGGCGGCATCGGCCGCTACCGCATATACCGTCGTCGTCGCTACTGGAAATGTCGAACCCGATGGCCACAGTTGGTGACTCGCGTCCCGATAAACCAGCGTCGGCGTTCCGCAGTTCTCGATCACTGTCGCCGGATCATAGGTCACCACCGCTCCACACACGCCTGCGTCATTGCCCTTGACAATATTGGCCGGGCAAGTGACGGCCGGTTTCTGGGTGTCATTGATGGTCACATTGAAGAAACATGTATCCGCATTACCAGCGGCATCGGTCGCAATTGACTTGACGGTCGTAAGGCCAATGGGGAAAGACGAACCGGAAGGAGGAGATGACACGATCGTCGGGCTCGCCGTGCAGAAATCGGTCGCGCCGACGGAGAAAGTCACGGTCGCACCACACAAACCGGCGTCATTGCCCTTTACGATATTGGCCGGGCAGGCGATAGTCGGTTTGGTCTTGTCCAGTACGTGTACGGTCGCCTGACAAGTGTCAGCAAGGCCACCTTTGTCAGTCACAATCAAAGTAACCAACGTGTTTCCCAGTGCATACGGACCGGCCGGATCTTGAGCCAAGGTAATGGCATCGCCGGCGTCATTATCGTAGGAACCATTATCAATCGAGGCGCTTGCATGGCAGGTACCGTCGGCATTGACAGTAGCATCCTGGCATAGCGCATTCGGAGGATTGTTCGACGACGGACAATCCGTCAGGCCGATTTTAACATCCTGTGTTCCGCAGTCGGAGTATTCCGGCGTGATCTTGCCACCGGCTACTGGTGCAAAAATAAACGGTCCAGCAGGTGGAACATAGACAGAGTCAATATCAACGCAATGCGCGGTGACACCCGGAAGCAGTTTCAAGTAAAAAGTGAACGCCAAACCGTCAACCTGCGGAAGGAGCGGCGCATCCGAACCAGAGTCGTACCAGCCAGCCAGTACCTCGTTTGATGCAGGCACTAGAGTCTTCTTGAATATCCCGCCATTCTCCGTAAGGGCTGTGATCATCGGTCCCGCTGTGACCCGCGTAATCTGGACCATGTTCGAATTGTAATGGAACCCCAAAGTAAAGGCCCCGAGGTTGTCGTCGTTCGTCAAGTGTACTTTAATCGCTATCGAGTCACCTGCGACAGCTGTCGCACTCACCGCCGGACACTCGATGCGGACCTGATTCAAGGCCGATGCGGCACCGGTTAAAAGTAAGAAGGTTGTCAGAAACAAGAGTAACGTTCTGACAAGATGAGGTTTCCGAGACATAGGGCCTCCTGTAAGGTTAAGTAAGTTTAGGTTTGCGCCAAATCTCTTCGAGTTCTTCATGAACTGCAAAATTCAATTATCCAAAACAAGTAGATATGACAGACGAGAATAAGTAAACTCCCCCCTATTTCCCATCATGGGGAATATAAGCATTTCCTCTTGACTGTCAACAAAAAAAGCTATCTGAGGGCTGTTAAAATTGTGTGTAGTCCATACAGATACGTGGAGAAGCTACTGTTCTGGTCTGATCAGGTGCGGTAGGAATTGATCAGGCTTGATGGGTGCCGCTGTCCGGAATGGCTCCTTCCAGAGTTTTCCAGGCCAGAAGTGCGCACTTGACACGTACCGGGAACTTTGTAACCCCCTGAAATGCAATAGCATCCGAGTATTGCTCGCAGCGTTGGCAAACCTCGCCACGGAGCAACTGATTGAAATCAGCCAATACTAATCTAACTTCATCAAGGCTCTTTCCGATCAGCGATTCCGTCATTACCGAGGCAGAAGCGATCGAGATCGAGCATCCCTTGCCATCGAAGTGACATTCCGAGACAATATCATCCTTCACCGTCAGGTAGATGGCAATCTCATCGCCGCAAACCGGGTTTTTGCCCTCAACCATAATATCCCACTTTTCCGGTCTCCCGAAGTTGCGTGGGCGATTGTAATGATCAACAATGACTTCGCGGTACAGATCATCCAACTGCATGCTTAAGAAACCTTTCACATTGCTTCAGGCTTTCCAGCAGGATGTCAATTTCTTCCTTCTGGTTGTAGACGTAGAAACTTGCCCTGGCGGTGGAGTTGACCCCCAA
>CAIYYT010000082.1 GCA_903930455.1 uncultured bacterium
AGGGGCAGCGCAAGCGCTCGCTTTGCCACCTGCAATTTCTGGACGATCTCCGTAGTTTTGCTGAATAATACTCGGTATCCAGACTCCACCAATTTCTCGCCAATGGCTGCTGCCAGATGCGTTTTGCCAACACCGGAAGGTCCAAAAATAAGCAGGTTGCCTCCATTTTTGAGCCATACATCGCCAGAAGCAAATGCTGTAATCTGGCTCTTATTGAGGGAAGGCACTGCACTAAAGTCGAACGTCGCCAGTGATTTTCCTCGAGGAAGTTTGGCGTTTGCCATGTTGCGCTTTAACCTCTGGTTGTCGCGATGCGATAGTTCATGTTCGCACAGCGCTGTCAGGTATCGAGCGGGAGGCCAGCCTTGTTGTACAGCTTCCTTATTCAGTCCCTCCCACAGACCGGACATAGTCGGAAGGTGAAGTTGTTTGAGAAGCATGGGAAGAACAGCGGTTTCTCTCATTGGACGCCTCCGATTAACAGCGCATCGTAATCCGCAAGATTTTGATGGATAGCCATTAGGTTTGGATGACTCTCCGTCTGTTTCCTGAAGAGTTTTTGAACGTGTATCGCTCGGGGAAGAATGTTTTTACGCAACGCATCTTCCAACAGTTGGTTGACGGCAGATTCTCGATCGCCTTGCGCGGCCTCTTTCAGAATTTTGACGTATTCACGGCAAGCTGTCCTTGAATCGAGTTCTTGGTTCAAACGCTCCCACGCGGCTCGAAAAGCCAGCGTTGGAAATAGCTCTTCTCGATAGATGTAGTTGCGGAATGCCTGCGGTTTGCGACAGAGGGCTCCAATCACATGGCGATAGTCGATTCGATGCTCTCGACCTTGTTTGCGTCGTTTTCTCTCGAGCGTTACTACAGAATCACTCCCAATGAAACATTCAAGACGGTCATCATAAACATGCACTTTTAGCGTCATGTTGATCAAACGGGAAGGAACAGAATAAACGGTACTGCGAACGCAGATCGTACTGCTGCTTGTCACACGAGCCCGCTCTTCGCTGAAGTCGGTTGTTTTATGTTCCGGCAGAGCTCTCAAACAGGCCAGCTCCTCGATGTATTTCTTATGGACCCTCCGATTGTGCTGTGCGACAATCTCCCTGATAAACTGTCTGTAATCGTCCACTGATGAAAACTCTTTCGACCCTCGGAGCATCAACGCTTGATCGATCCGGTTTTTGAGATCGCCATGAGACGACTCAATCGCGCCATTTTCTCGTGCAACCCCCTTGTTGTTACGGGTTGGCTCCATTTGATAATGGGCGCATAGCGCAGTGTAATCCTCGGTAAAATCCTCTTCTTCTTTGACAGGACGATTTTTATAGGCAGCTGACAGGCTGTCGGTGCGATGAGTCTCTGGAACCCCGCCGCTTAACCATAAGGCGTTTTGCAATCCTTCCGCCAGCGCGGGAAAACTCTCGCCTCCCAAGACGACTGAAACAGCCTCCCACCTGCTGTATACAAGCCGATAGTGGTAGAGCAGATGTTCGAATGGAACCCCTTGCAGAGTCACTCCTAATGAATTTGCATTGGTAAAATCGGACATCCCTTGCCACCCGGGAGGATGGTTTTGCCGGAAAATGATTTCTTTTTCCGGTCCCGAGGTCGCTCTCCATTCACGAACTCTTCGTTGGAGCGTTCTGAGCGTTGTATCCGGATAGTTCTCCGCACGATCTTTCTGAAGCATTTCCAGAACTGCGCGCGCCTGTAGATGAGGCGATTTTTCAAGTAAAGGGACTATCTCGGCCTCCCAGACAGATTCGAAGGGGTCTTGTCTGGTGC
>CAIYYT010000083.1 GCA_903930455.1 uncultured bacterium
ACCTGTCATTAGAGGTTGTGGCGCGCCACCACCCATGAAGATGTAATTGATCAGGAATACGACATCTGCCACAGTCACTGCCGCATCATTATCACAATCACCCAAGGTCACTGTCCGGAATGTAAACACCTGCGGCGACCAGATTTCATTGCCGTGCTTGTCAACCGACTTGACCTTCCACCAATAGTTTTTTCCCCAGAGTAGTTCCGTGGTCAAAGTGTGACTGGTGTCGGTTAGGTCTGGGATTTGCTGCACAAAAGTGAAGTTGGAATCGAGTGCGATTGCCAGGAGATAGGTGATGGTATCATGGGGATCGTGACTTATCGATAGCCTCCAGACAAACTGCGGTCGTAGTGTCGCTGTTGGGACGATAGTTGTGTTGGGCGGTTCAACCAGCCTTGGTGCTGTAGGAGCGGCGTTTGTGCAATAGAACGCACCCATGTCATTTCGAGTGCCGTCGGGATCGTTAAGAGCTGGATCGGGATTGCCAGCATCTATACAAGGAGAAGTCCTCCCTAAAGTGAAGTCTCCCGCAGATGTGTCGGAGAATTCTGGATCGCGAAAGATGTTCTGAAGGCTGTCACACGGGATTACTATAGTGTTATGACCCCAAGTTGTATCACCGAGAAATGCGTAAGGGCTTACGATGCCAGATATGTCATTGAATCTGAATACCAGCGTGTCCAAGCTTGTTTTAGGCTGAACAAGGTTCACACCACCGATGACTATATTGTTCTCAACTATGCCATGGCCCTCCTGAAGGAGGAAACTGCCTCCAAAGAGCGTATTGTTTGAAAGATAAACTCCATCAGAGGTATAGCCCGTACTTATGCCGTTGTCGATCAAAACACTCCGTCTAACTCGTACACCTTGTGCTCCAAAACAGCTGATACCTTCACCGTTTCGCTTTAGCATGCAGGAATCCACTGTGAGTGTTCCGATGTCTACCGCGATTCCATACTGGCTATTGCCAATAAAGGAGGAGTTGATAACACTCGTTGTATCGAGTGACCCCGCTTTTATGCCGATCACATTGTTAGCAACGATAGATGAGAAGACCGAAACCTTGCCCCCCTGACCATTGATACCCCAATAGAACCCGCTGATTGAGTCAGATGCGAAACGCCCATGGACTCCCCATATGGCAGCCGATTCAGTAATTATCGACTCGTTGGCGAAAGTGCTGTTGTTGATGTTCACAACAGATAGGAAGTCGCCCTCTACAACCCGCCCGCTGTTCAGGTTATTTTCAAATCTGCAGGAATCAATGGAGACCAAAGGGCTGTTCTGTACGAGAACTGCCAGACCATGGTAACCGCTGTTCCGTCGAAATGTGCAGCGAGCTATTCGCACGTTGCTGCAGGCACTGAGCGCTATTCCGGTTCCGTAATCTCCTTGACAGTCAATAAAATCGCAATCCATGATTTCCAGTGGAGAATTGCTGGCTCCAATTCCGCCTCCACCTATATTCCCGTCACTGATTACACAGGTAAATCGATTGTCCTTTACCAGACTCCCGCTATTGACCGCCAACATTCCACCCCCGCTTTCCATTCGCTTGAGGCAGTAGAACCGGTTGTTGGTTATTGTGGGGGAGGAATTTGCGATGTCAATACCACCGTGTTTGCCTTGAACAGTGAATCCGTTGATAATCGTGCTTGGGCCTTCGCCGGAAGCGCACCTGAGACGAGGGTACTGGCTGAAGTGCCAGTTCAGAGAGGAATCACCCAGCACTGTGTTCGCAATCGTGTTTGTGTCCTGATCAAAGATGTAGTTGCTCGTTAGCGTGATGGCCTTTCCTTTGAGGCTCACGTCCAATTCGTAGTATATGCCCGGCGCCACCAACACCGTATCTCCATTCACCGCAGCATTGATTCCTGCTTGAATCGTCGGTTGATCGGCGGGAACGTGAATTACAGGTGATGGGTGCATCATAAACTGGAATACCGTCCAGCGGCCCCATGTCGTGCCATTGTTCACTCTGATTCGCCCATAGTATCGGGAGTCAATCGAAAATGGCGTGCCCGAGTACATCGCCATCGTATCACTGCTTGTCACCTCCCCTGAATTCCACATTTCAGCAGCAACCCAGTCAGTATCATTGCCAATCTCGATCAGGTATTTTGCCTGTGTGCTCGAACCGCCATCGCGATATGACCAGGAGAACATTGGTATGTGGACCGTCACGGAATCAAGAGGTTGTCCGATAATGCCAACGTTGAGAGCCCATGGATAGCTCCGATCATAGTACAAGACCCCCATGTCATTTCTTGTGCCGTCAGGATCATTATACTTCGGGTCAGGATTACCGGCATCAATGCAGGGCGATGTTGACTTAAGATGGTAGTCGAGCTGTGTTCCCCCGACAAACTGCGGATCAGCTGAAATTGAACCTGTCGAAGGGCCAATGCCGTAGTAGTTCGCCGGGGAATTTGAATAGGCGTCGCTGTATGCAGTGACATAGCCTGAACTACTCTGTTGCCATATGCCATATCCGCTGCAATGCAGAATAATGTTGTTGAAGAAAGAGTCCGCATTACACGACACGAGGGAGATTCCGCCCCCTTTGGAGGACGATGATATGCAGCTGTCTATGGTATTGTTACTAATCAATACGTGATTAGAGCCGTCATGGACGGTAATGGCTCCCCCCCAATTTTGCGCCTTATTGGATACGAAAAGATTGTATCTCACTACTGTACTTGAATTGTATAGGTCAATTCCAGCGCCATTAGCGGCCGCGTTATCTCGGAATTCGTTGAGCTCGATCCGCGAGCTTGTTAGATGATCCCCGCCGATTGCACCAGCCCAGCCATTTCCGTGATTGTTTAAGAACTTGTTATACCGAACAAGGCATGTACCACTCATCCACAATGCGCCGCCATTAACTAGATTATCTTTGAACTCATTCTCTTCCACGATCAGACTGCCGCTCCCTGATTCTATGCATCGGGGGCCTTGCGCGCCCGTGAGTGTGAATCCCTTAACCGTGTTTGTCTTTCCTAAATTGTTGCCGTAATAGATAATAACACCTGAGGTTACCGCAGGAGTCAGAGTGGTGGCGTCTGAGCCCGACTCAGAAATTAAGGCGATTCCTTTTCCGGTGATCGCAAGATTCACGCTGTAGTTGCCCGACGCAACAAGAATGGTATCGCCATCGGTTGCGGCATCTATCCCCGCCTGAATCGTCGGCTGGTCTGCTGGAACATGAATTGTAGCTGCCACCGCCATTGCTGGCAGCATCATCAGCCCCATGACCAAAATCATTAGCCTTTTCATCGATATGCCTCCGCTATCAAGATACAAAACACCCCTGACAGATCCTGTCAGGGAAAATTCATCCAAGTCGCAACAATGTGACTGTTTCGGCAATGTACACAAACATCTACGTTTGTCAAGCGGGAATTTGCCTTTTCTGCAGGGCGATCACAGGTACTCTACCCGCAAAGGGGCTGTTCAAGAGACCTTCATGCGTGGCAGTCGTCTCGCCTGCCAATGGTTAGCCAACGGCCTGGGCTCGCTTGTTCTTTGACAGTTTAATACTTCGTGAGCGGACGAGTCACTATTTGATCTTGCTGGTGAGGTACTTGACCGCTTCTTCAAGCTGATTGTCTTCACCACGCTCGAGGCGGCTCAGATCGCGGGTAACGACAATGTCGGGTGCAACGCCATTGTTCTCCAACGCTTCCCCTTTGAGACTGTACCACCCCACCGTCGGGACTCCCAGTCTCCAACCATTGACAAGCAAATAGTACTTGGCGCCGACCACCGCACCGTAAGTTGTCGTGCCCATGATCGTGCCCAGCCCGAGTTCGCGAAATCCCAGCGCGAAAATCTCGGCATCAGATGTCGTGTTCTCGTCAGTCAGCAGCACGATCGGCATCGTTATTGCGCCACGCGCATCCTGTCCAATATCGCCATCGCGGGTTTTGTGCGTGACATAGGGTTTGCGGGAAAGACACTCCAGCAGTTTCTCGTGATTGTTGCCGCCGACATTGCCGCGAATGTCAAGAATCAGCCCTTGTTTCCCATCGAGTTGCTGCGCGAGTTCATTTTCGAAGCCGTTCATGCCATCATTGTCCATCTGTTTCAGATGAATGTAGGCGAGCTTCTTGCCCGAGAGGTTGTCCACAAAACTACGCGTCCTGGTGAGGTTGTCGCGATATTCGAAATCGTAGCAATCCTCCGCGCTCACCGGCGTGATCAATACGCTGCGTGAGATGCCATCGCGGCTGAAGATATCGAGTTTGATTTCCGTGCCGACCGTATTTTCAAAAGCTTCGTAATAGTCGACATTCGCATTCAGCTTTTTGCCTTCGACGGCCGTAATCTTATCTTCCAGTCGCAATTCGGAACTCAATCGGGTGGCAGGCGAGCCGGAAAGGATGTATTTCACTTTTAGGCCAGCCGAGTTGTCATCATAGTCGGGTAAGATTCCCAGCACTCCGGTCTCACCAACTTGTGGCTTGTCCCTCCAGATCATGATGTGCGAGCAATCGAGTTCTCCGATCATTTCCGAGATGATGTCATAGAGATCGTTCGGTTCGGTGGCCGCTTGCACGCGAAGGAGGTAGGTCTCGCGAATGCCGTTCCAGTCAACACCGTGCATCGTCGGATCGTAGAAATGCACTTTCAATGTCGCCCAAACCTGATCAAAAACATGTGTCATTTCCTGTTTGCGGTCGATATCCATCTCACCACTGATGAGTAGCGGCGTGGCTGTGCCGTCTTGAAGGTTGACACTCTGTATCCTCCCCTTACCGTCCTGCACATACGCGATTTCGCCGCGCGGTGAAAATTGCAGACCTGAAGGTGAGGGCAAGGTGCTGGTGACCACCCTTTGGTCGCTGCCGTCGAGATTCACCCTCTCAATTTGCCCGGCAGAGGTGATATACAACAGCGTCGAGGAATTCGGCGACATGACAGTCGATTCGATATTGCCCTGATGAGTCAGTTGTACATCACGATCGGCGATTCCGTCGAAATCAATCATTACCATAGGCAGTCCGAGCGCATTCTTGGTCGCGTTCTTCTCGGCGTACTCCTGCCGCTCGAAGAAAGCCATTTCCGCCAAGCGTCGCTCCAAGTAGAGATAATGGAGATCGTTATCATTGACGTAATAGACCAGTCTGCCATCGGCGGAAAAGCGTGGGTCATTGTAGCTGCCAGCCTCGTCACTGATCTTGTAGATGGCACCGCTTTCACTGTCGCCGATGTATACCTGACTGTGCCAGTCGGCATCGATCCGAGTGAACACGATGTAACGCCCGTCGGGAGACCAATCGAGCGAAGTGATGGCGCCTTTCTCGGTCAGTACGCGTTCGGTCAGCTTCTTGATGTCCTTGATGACCAACTCTGTTTCACCGCGGATAAAGGCAAGTTTGCTTTGATCGGGAGAGATCAGCGGCACTCGCTTGGTAAGATCCGACTTGACGAAGGGTGCAATCTCGCAATCATGCGATCGAGCCAGCGAACTCTGACTAAGATCAGTCGAGCGGGCAAGATAGATGTCACAGACAAGATCGCGATCGGAGACAAAAGCCAGTTGTTTGGAGTCGGGAGACCATATGAGATCGCGTTCGTTAGCGGCATCCGATGTGAGTTGTTGCTGATAATTTCCCGACAGGTCACGACAAAAGATGTCACCGTGAACGACATAGGCAAGCAGTTTGCCGTCCGGTGAAATCGTAAAATTGCTGACACCCGAATCGAATGTGACATGTTCAACCGCATTGGTCTTGGCTGCAGCCGACGCCTCCAGTTCCAGCTTACGTCCCTGCCCGGTTTTGAAATCATAGAGGAAGATTTCGCCGCCAAGTTCGTAGGCGGCCAACGAAGCGTCCTGAGCCACCGACAGATGCGAAATGCTGAGCCGATGATTTGTCAACTGCGTGACCTGACCGCTGACCAGATTCTTTTTGAAAAGACTGTATACTCCGGTCGAGTCGGAAAGAAACAGGACTTCGCTGCCGCTGGGGGACCAGAATCCGTCTCGCTCGTTGCTGGGCGCTTGAGTGACACTCACGATTGTGCCTGAGGTTAGATCTTTCAGAAACAAATCGCATGCCGCGGTGCCACGATAGCCCTTGCGCCAGTACGGCACCGCACCGCGTGTAAACAACAGCCGGGTGCCGTCGGGTGATTTGCGACCATCAAACGATTCAATGGTTGTTAGGGGTTTAGCGCGTCCGCCGATGGCGGAGACTTCCCACACTTGCTGATAAGGATGATCTCGCTGTGAAGTGAAGAGGATTCGTCGACTGTCAGCGCTCCAGCCGGAGACCAGATCATCCGCCGAATGGTAGGTGACGCGCGTTTCGATACCACCAGTGGCGGGAATTACGAAGACATCATAGTTGCCGTAACGTTGGGACGAAAAGGCGATGAAATTGCCGTCCGGAGACCATTTCGGGTAAGCGTCGTAGCCGACATGCACTGTCATCCGTTGGGCTTTGCCACCCTGCGCGGAGACGATCCAAAGATCGCCTTGATAAGAGAAACAGACTTTCGACCCATCAGGCGAAGGCGCTGGATGATGTAGATTTAGCGGCCCTGACAGCACCGTGCTAGATGCTGTCAGAAGCGTTAAGATCAGAAACACTTTTGCGTTCAATAGCTTACCGATCAAGGACATACTCCAACCGTAACCAAGCATTTGCAAACCTACTAATCTGACGCGCCAGCCGCCAAAACGCAAAATCTTTTTTTGTGTAGTTCAGTAACGTTTCCTATCGTGGGCGACCCGAACCACCCTGATGCCCTTGACAAAGCCTTCGACCAGACTGCTCTTTTAGGTTGACAATAGCTCCGAGTCCGACTAACTAAGTGCCATGTTTCATCTTGCAGCATTGTCGTTACTGCTTTCTCTCTCTTCTGTTTCGGCCGACGGTTCACGTGAAATTGCCGCTAGCTCTCAAGTTCCCCAGACTGCTGGCAACGCGATGCTACAGCGGATCGAATCTACCGACTACGTAGCCAATAGGTACTGGGAAGAATATCTGCTTCTGGACAATATGAGCAGACTGTATGCGAATGTCCGCCCCAGTATCACCCGTTACGACAAAGAAGCACAAGGCAACCAACCGAATCAACCCGTAGCGTCAATTATCAGGGACCGCTTCCCTCTGTACGATCAGGAGAGTTGGTTAATTCTGAATCATCTCCTAGATCGTGCTGACCCGTCGGGAGAATTTCCGGCACTGCGTCTGCGTTTTATGCCGTACGTAGAGGAAATAGCTGTCGAGGACACACTACCGGTGCATCGCATCGGTATCACTGCCGAATCCTGGGTCAACCCGACTCCCGATTTGCAGGTTCACATCCGTGCGCGGGTCGAGAATCACGGCGAACTCTACTCACAGTTTGACGGTCGCAAGTGGAAAAAGAAAATCACCGGCTGGCTGGACAATGCCGCTCTCTACTTCTTTCACAACGGCATTTTCGGCTCTGTCGGAAGGTCGTATCTCATCTGGGGACCAGAGCAACATGATGCACTGTTGATTTCCGACAATTCACCCGCGTTCGACCGCATCTGGCTTGGCTATGAGCACAAAGCCTTTCGCTTTGACTATGTCATTGCTCGACTCGATGATTTCCATCAAGGCGATTCAACGCTGGTGCGCTATTTCTCGGCGCATCGTTTATCATTCCGCAAGAGCGGCGTCTTCGAATTGGGACTGTCGGAGGTGGCGTTGTATGGGGGCTACAATCGGCCGATGGAGTGGCGCTACCTGAATCCTTTCCTTCCCTACTATTGGGAGCAATATAATCGAGGCGGCGACGACAACATGCTCGTTGGTCTAGACGGCGCCATCTATTGGCCAAGGCGAACACGCATCTTTGGCGAGTTGATGATCGATGACTTCCAGATTGACTTCAAGTCGGAGCCCCATCAGGTCGGTTACAAACTCGGTATCGACGCTCTGGAGCCATTAGGTCTCACGCGCCTGTTCACAAAAGTCAGCTACACGCGCGTGAATACTACGGTCTATGGGCAGAATAAACTGCAAAATCTCTATCTCAACTCCGGTGAGCCGATCGGCTATTTTGGCGGCAATGATCAGGACCGTATTTTGGCATTGCTGCGCTATCATGTCTCGACAAGCTGTGATCTGGAACTTGAATTCCAATACAACCGCCTCGGAGAAGGCCGAATTGATCAGCATCAGTCCAGCGCCGTGCCGAAAGGGGTCAAATTTCCGTCGGGCATTGTGGAGAAATCACCATCACTGCAACTAGCCGCCGAGCTGTTTCATTCCCAGTTCCTGCAGGGACATGTGGCATTCAACTATGAGCATTTTTTTAACTATCAGCACGTCCAGTGCCGCAACCATGACAAGATCGGCCTTGACCTGAAGGTGTCTTATTATCTGCAGGGATCACTCGACTGATGGCTGATCGCTCGGTAACGATTGATACACCGGCCAAGATTAATCTGTTTCTCAAGATCCTCGGTAAACGGCCTGACGGTTACCATGAAATCTACTCATTGGTGCAGACGGTGGATCTGTACGATACTCTGACGATTTCTGAAATCGGCAGAGGAACGGAACTGATCGGCACTACGGCCGTTGTACCCCTCGATTCTTCCAATATCATCTGGAAGGCGGCGGAGTTACTGCGCCGGCAAACGGGCTTCACACAAGGCATACAAATCAATCTGACCAAGCGTATTCCGGTCGGCGCCGGTCTGGGTGGAGGGAGTTCCGATGCGGCCGCGACACTCAAGGGCGTGACCCGACTTTTGCATCTCAATTTGTCACGGCAGCAATTGCAGCAACTTGGCGCCACGCTCGGCAGTGATGTCCCCTTCTTTTTCTCGACCGGTTCGGCGATCATCTCGGGGCGCGGAGAAATGGTTGAAGAGGTCAAGATGGCATCTGACTACATTGTCCTTTTGGTTGTTCCCGACTTTGCAATTTCCACAGCCGAGGCCTATGCCCAAATCAGAATTTGCTTGACAAACTTTTCCACGAAGCCTACATTTGACTGGGCGAAAACAAACGCAGAACTTTTGGCATTGCTTGAGCCAGTCGGCAATGATTTTGAAGGCGTGGTGACCAGTGGTCATCCAGCGGTTGCATCGTGTATGCAATTTCTGCGGGAGGCAGGCGCGCATGTTGTGGCGCTTTCGGGGAGCGGTTCAGCGTTTTTTGGACTGTTCGATCGAGCACCCGATCCTTCCTTGGCGACAATGATATCAGGGCGTTTTGGCTGGCAGGTTTTTAGTCTCTGCCCTGTCAAGCTGACGTGATAGTGGAGACATCGGGACCCTTACAGTGGGAGGTTAGGGAGCCATGGAAATCACAGAGATTCGGGTGACGCTACGCAACGAGGACAAACTTAAGGCATTTGTCAACGTCACCTTCGACAACCAGTTCGTGGTACGAGGCCTTAAAATCATCTGCGGAAAAGCGGGCTATTTCGTGAGCATGCCGTCGCGACGCATGGCTCACGGCAAGTATCAAGACATTGCCCATCCGATCAGTAGCGAGGCACGGCACTTCCTTGAAGTCAAGATATTGGAGGCCTACGAGGACGCGCTGAAGGAGTCGGCGGAAGTGATGCAGCAGGGAGGCTGGGATTCTTAGCCACCCGCTTTTTTTTGCCGGGGCATTGACTCAGCCGAGGTAAAAGCGTATCATTGATCGTATTGGGGTGTCGACAAGTGGTAAGTCAGCAGCCTTTGGAGCTGCCATTCCCAGGTTCGAATCCTGGCACCCCAGTTTCTGACAAAATCCGCAGCCCATTTACCCACTTATCACCAGAACTACAGTCGCGTCTGGCGGTTTGGCCTGCCGCCGAGACAGCGCGAATGCCGATCACATTCCGGCAAGGCGAATTCTCTGACTCAGAATTCTGTTGACAATTCGGGCTTTCTTTGCTATTGTGGTGCTACAGAATAGAGGCATGGGTCTCTCAAACCCGCAGTTGGTCATTGAACAGGTGGCGAGACCTATCTCCCGTTCTCAAATCATTGCGTGCGGAATAAACAGCATTGTTCGTTAGCAAAGTTCAGGAGGTTCGCATCATGAAGATCATCTGTCGAATTGGATTTTTGGTCTTGGCCCTGGTCGTCAGTCTGTCTGCGATCGCTTCAGCCTATCAGCCCGTTGATGTCTCGATTCGTTTCAATGGTGGCGGCAGCCACAACAAAGTCTACGTCGGTCGAGACAACATCATGGAAATCCTGGTCAGGAACGACGTAGCGGTCAGAGCCTTCATTATTGGGTTTCAGTGTACCAGTTCATCCGGATCATTTTCCTGGGTGACTCCTTACGGGACCAAGCCGGTCGGCACTCCGTGCGTCAAGGAGCATGGAGACGTAATTGGGGCATTCGACTATACCGATGGTATTGCTACCTACCTCCATTTGCCCGACACGATCCTCGTGGGTGGCGTGGCAAATACTCGACCTTACTACCTGCCGCCGCACGCCAACTCCACTGTTTTCGCCTCAATGAAGTTGCGCATTCCGGCGGGGCAAACAGCTTCACCGTCAGGATTCTGTGTCGACAACATCTTTGTTCCCCCGGCCGGAGCATGGAAGGTAGTGGACGGCGGCAACACCGGGTTCCCTCCCACCTTCAATGGACAAGAGAACACAAGTACAGGGATTCCCGACGCACCACCCATGTGTTTTGACATCGTTTCCCAGTCCTTCATCCGCGGAGATGCGGACGACAACATGAAGATCGATTTGGCCGACCTCACGCGCCTTCTCCAATACATGTTTTACGATGGACCGGCGCCAAAGTATCCCGAGTCTGCGGACGTCAACAGCGATGGGCGACTGAACATCGCTGATGTGATCTTCCTGATAAGGTACCTCGCCTTGGGAGGCCCCGAACCGGCGTGGTAGGAATCTGAAGGTGCGACCTAGATGGGTGCTGCGGAAGACAACCACTCACTGTCGAAAGGAAGAACAAGACTACTGATTCGTTAGCGATCGAAGAAAGCGATTTTTTGGCAGAAGCGGTGTAGGACGAGCAAGCACCGGTTGCCATCAATCGAACTCAAAGCTGGCAGAAAAGGGTCGGCAACCTGCTCGTGGTCAGGTGACCTGCCGCCGACCCCGTTCTGTATGGGATCACTCATCCTGGACCAGTAGTGATCTCCACTCAATTGCTTCAAGTAGTGTCTTTGCCCGACAACTAAAACTATGTGGTTCTGCCAGTCCATCGCTTTGATGACGGAATTGCTTTGCCTTTGCGAGAGCCTCAGTCGCAATCCTGTGCGCGGCAACGAGGTTGTGATTCAGATATTCTTTGTATGCCATTCGGTAGAGTCTGTCGTGCTGTTCCATTGCGTCTTCCAATTCGCCAACCATTTGTACCATCCGTGACAACTGTCGTCGGGACCGGCAAACGGTTCAGAGTATTTTGTGCGATCCGGATTGGAGAGTCGCGAATACTGTCAGCGATTGAGCCCGTAGATGACCATCAGCTTCTGCAGGGGACTGGCAACTGTGTAGTTGGCGCTCGAAAACGCAGCAACTTGCGAAAACAGCTGCGGAAAAGTGGGGTTGTTCACCAAAGACGGACGGAATTCCGGAAATATCATGCAATGGGTCGCTCCCACAGACCGCATATAGTCGGCCAACGAATCGGGCTGCGTGTTGATGTTGCGCAATAGCTTTCGGTTGGCCAGGAGCTCGTGATTGTTCAGTCCAAGCATGTCGACGGTCTTCCGCTCTCCGAAGTACCTGATCGCCCCGGCATCTATCGTCAAGATGGAAGCATCTTTGGATACATTCCGCTTCACCCACCTTCCAATCTCAACCTGCACCTCGTTGATGTTCTGACAATTCCAGGCGAATTGGGACTTTCGGTACGCTAGCTGGGAAGGATAACCGACGAAGCAAACCAACAGGAGGAGTACAGCCGCTACCTTGAACACCGTCAGCATACTAGACCTGACTCTGAACAACGTAAAATACTGTTTTGGATTGGCGATGGCGGAAGCACCGATGGCTATGGGGATGAAGAGAAATGGTAGCGCTGGGACGGCATAGCGTAGCCAGTAGAAGTAAGGACCGCAACCGGAGGGCATCGAGCGGGTCAGGGCGATTCCAGACAGAAAGACCCAAGGAATCAACAAGACAACAAGCGAAGACTTGGTAGTCCGATAAATCATCGCGACAACACCGACGAGGAACAGAACGACTCCGAAGCCGACAAACATCGCCGGCAATCCGAGTACGATCTCGCCGATGATGGTTGCGAACCCGTTTAGGGCATCAGCGCTCGAATACTTGGCGTAGAACGTGTTCGGCAAAGGATGCCCGGTCACTGCCAGACAGTAACAAATCCACATTGCGGCCGCGATGATCGCAGGAAGAATCAGTGTCATGGATGTTCGCATTCGCAACCGCATTTTCGTCTGGCGAGTTGAGAACCAATAGAGGGCTACCACCAATATCAACACTAGCACGCTTTCCGGCCGGGACAAAAGTGACAGACCAAGCAGTACTGCGCACAATCGCCAGCGCTCCAAAGTAAATGCCAGAGCCGTCAAGGTCAACAACGTGCAAGTCAGAGCCACTTCCATTCCGGATACTTGAGCAAAGACGGATACCGGATTTGCCGCCGCCAACGCGCTGGCAAGCAGGGCGATTAGGAATGAGGATGAAAGCTTGCGACACAATTCGTAGACAGCCAGAGTTGATATCCATGCCAGCAGCGTGCCGAGAAACTTCACGGAAATGACGACAGGCAAGGAAAACACAGAGCGGGCTAGCTCCGCCAAGGCAAGAAAGACCATCCACAGAGGACTCGTAAATCCTGCTTCCAGAGCGCCATCGTTGTAATAGGGCAGGCCTGTTTGGGCGACCGCGCGTCCGTAAACCAGATGAATCCAGGCGTCGTCGAGTGGAAAGCCGGTCGTTGCCGCATCGGTGCCGGGGGAACGATCAGCGAGAAACGCTAGAGTCAAGGCAACGTGAACGATTAGCAAGAGACAGTAGACGAGCAACCGCTCACGATGCAAGTGCGTTAATATCGAGATCATCGCTGCTCGAGTGATAACATCGGCCAGTTGAAAAGTCAAGGAGAAGGCAGCGCAGCTTTTGGATTGGGTTTTGCGGGAGTGATCAAACCGCCGAAAACGTCTGATCTATCTATTGACATCCACTTCGGCGCGGTCTACTTTGCTCTGGAAGAGTACGACCTTATGAGGCGTGACGGGAACCGGTTCGTCTGGCAAGGAAAGGAAAAATGGTCAAAGCAGTTCTTTGTGATATGGACGGCGTCATTGTGTGGGATAATAATCTGATAGAGGGCGCCAAGACATTCGTTGACAATCTGCTGAAAAACAGCCATCCGTTCCTGTTTCTGACCAATTATTCGTCGATGACTCCCGCCGATCTTCAGCATCGCGTCTCGCTTGCCGGTCTTGTGGTGGCGCCGGAACACTTCTATACTTCGGCAATGGCCACAGCAGCATTTCTCAAAGACCAGGCGGCCGGGGACAAGGTCTTTGTCATCGGTGAAGGCGCACTCACGCATGCTCTTTATCGGCAAGGTTTCACTGTCACCGAGCAGAATCCTGATTATGTCGTCCTTGGCGAAACCCGATCGTACAACTTCGAAATGATTGAGAAAGCCATCCGCCTGATTCGCCAGGGCGCCCGCTTTATTGCCACCAATCCTGATGTCTCCGGACCATCCGGGTTTCCATCCTGCGGTGCACTGGCCGCACCAATCGAGCGCGTGACCGGTATCCACCCCTTCTATGTTGGCAAGCCGAATCCCTACATGATGCGCGCAGCATTGCGCCAGATCGGCGCTCATTCCGAGAATACGGTGATGATTGGCGACAACATGGAAACCGACATTATTGCCGGCATTCAATCGGGCATGGAGACAATCCTGGTCTTGTCCGGCGTGACTACCGAGCAGGAAATCGCCCACTTCCCTTATCGTCCCACGCGCGTAGTCAAGAACGTCGGGGAGATAACTTCGCTGTAGGTGTTGCAGAATCGTGGCAAGGCGAGCTGGTCGCGACTGAAGTCGCTCCTACAAAATACTCTGCCAATGGGTTATGTAAACTGCAGGAAAGGCCTAAGCCGCGACAATCCAAGCAACAACGTTACGCCAACAATCTCGGCTGTGAGAGTCCGGCGCAGTGGATTGTAGGTTATCGCCGCGGAACGTGAAGAAGCTACTTGATTAATCGGATTGTCAGGGGGTAGCGGAATGGTGTCCCTTCAGAGGTCTTGACAGAGGCCATGATAATCAGGATGAGGTCGCTAAGTGCGAGTATGATCAAGAGAGGAATTCCGATTAATACAAACACGAGAAAGGCGGCGATGATGACATAGATGGTCATACTGATCTGGAAATTGACCGCTTCCTTGCCGTTGACATCAACCAGCGGCATTTGATCTTTTCTGATAATCCAAAACATCAACGGCCCGATGATATTTCCGAAGGGGAAAACAAAACCAACAAGCGCGCTCAGGTGACAGAGCGTCGCCCAGAGTTTTTCGTCTTTGCTATAAATTGTCGTGTCGCTTTCCACCAAAATCTCCCTTACGCCGTGGGTGCGACGACATACACATAAGCCAGTGGTTCACTACCGGTATTGATAACATTATGCTCGGTTTGGGGTGGATTGTACGCCACCATGCCGGAGCGGATCTTGGTTCTGCCGATTCCTGTCACTTCCAAATCCCCTTCGCCACTAAGCACGACTATCAATTCTTCGTGACGTCCGGTTGTATGCTTGCCGCAGTCTTTTCCGGGCGGAAGCAGAACCCGACCTGAGTGCATAGCGACGCTTTTGCCTTCACCGAGGATTTGGATGTAGTCTTCTGCCGCCGGCAACGCGAGCACAAATGGCTGAGGATCGCTCATCTATCAGGCAGTTTCCATTCGTGAAATCGATTAGCTACTAGTCTTCAATCATTTCCACGTTCGCGCGCGGGACGATCGCTCTCTCGCCAGATTCGAACTCGACTTCCAGCACGCGCGCTTTCGATTCCGATTCCAGCACCTGTAGCGGTGACGGCAACGCCGTGACCGCACCCAGCATACCGAAATACGGGGCACGAATCACGCGGATCGGCGAACCGATTTCCAGTCCCATGCCGTGCTTGACGGCATCGCCCTTGCCTGCCTTGATATCAGCGGCAATCGGGATAATCACTTCGGGACGAATCACACCGGCGCGAATCTGAGTGGCGCCGTTGATGCAGGCCATCTGCCCAACTTTGGACTTGAGCAAATCGAATGTCTTCTTTGCCATCATGATCTCGCCAAAACCCTCCGTAAACACGAGCGTTACGCCGAGGTCTTCCGAGCCGGTGATCGCCACGCCGATATCATAACCGAGGAAATCGCGCAGGTCTTTATCAGAAAAACCTCCGGTGACAACGCCGCTAGCGCCGACTTTAATCGCTTTTCTAACCGCATCAGCCGTCACGATCGAACCGCCGAGCACAATCTTGCCCTTGCAGGACTCGTCAATCAGATTGTCGGTCAACGGCGTCCGGTTATCGGGCACAACGATCTTGATCTCGCCATGAGTTTCGCCGCCGATACCGAAAATACCCTGAACGAACGAACCCCAGCAGGAGACAGCCACACCCTCATTGGGAAATATCTCGACAACTTCGCTCTCAAGATACGCCTTCACCTGTACCGGTACCGGCTGACCGCGTAGCAGCACCTGACCGGTAACGTGCGAGATCGTCTCGATGGTGCCTTCAATCTTCGCTCTGGCTTCCGACTTGAACAGCCCGAAGAAGGACTTGCTCATCGCGATCACTTCGTTCGCCTTGACCGGATCGCCCTCCTTCTTGAGCATGCAAGCTTCGATATCTTCTGGAGGAACACCCAGAATATTAGCGACGTTAGTGGTCTCGACCGGGCCGGGAAGGTGCGTGCGAGCGACGACGTCATCCGGATGAACTTTGTCGCCGAGTTTGACAATGACGTCTCCCTTGAGCGGGAGGATTCTCTTCTTGGTAATCAGTTCCTTTTCAGAAACTTTCAAACCGGGGGTATAGGTATGTGCCATATTTTGCCTCTAAACCGAATCTTAAAGCTCTATTTCACTGACCTGCTCGTCTGTCCCTGCAGCCACGATCTTTGTAGCTGCAGAGGCATTCGTGTATGGTCTCCTCTATGCTCTCTCCAGCGCCTGCGGTGGATAGATATTCATCGCGTTCATCCACTCTTTGAGTTTGCGGACACGGATGGCATCATCAGTTGGCAGGACAAAGGGTCTACCACGACCGTCGAGAATGATACCAACCACACCGCCAGAAACCTCGGTCTCTATGTTCGCGCCCGGTCCTGCGCCGATATCCAACCGGCCGCCCGGTTTCAAATTCGCCTTTGCCTTCAGAGGCAGCGCCGTCTTTTCATCGAAGCCAAGCGGGAAGCATTTTAATTCGCCAAACATCAGCTTACCGTCTTCGACGCGACCATCCGGGAATTCCAGATGATATTCCAGCATTTCTTTGCCTTCCTTGGAATCACCAGCCGGCGCCACACAGGTGCCGAGGTGAATAAGGCAGTCCTTATTAAATACCTCGGTCGCCGCTTGCGGATGCACGGTTGAGAGCACGCCGAGCTGCGGCATCATAAAGATCGAGTCGACCGATAGCCGCGTGATGCCTTCCGGCAGGAAGGCGTCGATCATCATCAGAGCTGACTGTTGGCGGCGCGGCGCGTGTGACAGCACACCTCCGGAGCCGATCAGCATATTGAGTGTCATCATATTGACCAGCGTGCCGCCCGATGCTTTCTGGTCGAAGGCGTCTGCGATGGTTCGCTGCTGTTGCACGCCTTTGAGCACCGTGGCGAAACTCTTGTGCTGTATAAACGCCAACCGCAAAGCTTCTTTGGCAATTGCCTGCTCGAAAATCAGCTCTTCCATCGACTGCGGAATCGTCGTCGGGCGAATCATCTTGTTCTTGACGCGGTTGCGCAGATCACGCTCTTCCATGTGAAAAGGGACCCAGCGCATGACGTTGGGGAGACCGGCTTCGGCAAACACGTTTGACACCGAGTAACTCATGCCCAGGTTTGCGGACACGGTGCGGTTGAAGACGCCTTGAAACACGGAAAAGACGTCGGTCGTGGCGCCGCCGATATCGACACCGACCACTTCGATGCCTTCGATTTCAGAGATCGTCTTGATGATCAAGCCCACTGCGCCCGGTGTCGGCATGATAGGCGCATCGGTCCAACCCATCAGCTTGCGATAACCCGGCGCCTGCGCCATCACGTGTTCAAGGAAGAGATCGTGGATCGCTTCGCGCGCCGGCAGCAGGTTTTCTCTTTCGAGCACGGGGCGCAGATTGTCGGTAATAATCAGATCGACTTTCTCTTTTAGCGAGTCGGAGACGGCTTTGCGGGCTTCTATGTTTCCGGCATAGATAACCGGCAGCTTGTAGCTTGATCCGAGTCGGGGTTTAGGATCGGCGGCGGCGATCAACTCGGCGAGTTCGACGACATGGGTCGTCGTGCCGCCATCAATACCGCCGGAGAGCAGAATCATGTCGGGACGCAAATGTCGAATTCTCTCGATCTGCTGGTAGGGTTTACGCTTGTCGTTGGAGGCAATCACGTCCATCACGATCGCTCCCGCACCCAGCGCGGCGCGCTCGGCGGACTCGGCGGTCATGGAACGCACGACCCCGGCGACCATCATCTGCAGACCGCCACCGGCGGACGAAGTGGAGATGTAAATGTCAGTCCCGATTTTCTGGCCGTCCTTGGAGCGCGGGGAGATTATTCTCTCGTTTTCGCCCAGAAGCTTCCTTCCAGAAAGCTCCTCGACCTCTCCAACCGCATTGAGCACACCCATAGTCACATCCTCGAACGGAGCTTCCACAGTCGTGGGAGCTTCACCGCGTACGATCAGTCGGTATTGCCCATCCCGTTTCTCTATCAGAATCGCTTTGGTTGTGGTTGAACCGCAATCGGTTGCCAGAATTACTTCGATATCTTCCGGTTTTTTTTCAGCCATAGAACCCTATCCTCTATTCTCTACAGACAACAATTATCCTCTTTGAGCCGGCTTATAGGCCCGCTAAATATGAACCTTAATTATAGTGCCCGGATGGGAGAATGTCAACGGGAACCTCCGGTATGCTCTGGTCCCGACAAAAATAACCCCCAAAACAGGGCAGTGGTGGTCTGGTTTACTTGTGGCGGCGAAAATGTGGCTTTTGCTGCTATAGGTGCAGATGCGCGAGTTGATCGTTGACAACTGCCTGATGAGAGAGGAAGCGAAAGCGAAGGTCTTTGAGTATACTGCGATGGAGAAAGGGATTCAATTATGGACCGACCGACTATTGCAGACAGGAAGTCGATCAAACTTGAACTGGAGCCGGAGACGTACTGGTGGTGCCGTTGCGGCAGGTCGAAAACACAGCCATTTTGCGACGGTTCGCACAAGGGGACATCATTCGCACCATTGGAGTTTACAGTAGAGGAACGGAAGCTACGCTCGTACTGTCAGTGCAAGCATACAGCGACGCCGCCGTTTTGCGACGGCACTCACAAGACGTTGCCGTAAGAAACCGACCGTGCTTGACAGTCCGGAATGTCGCGGCTAAAGCCACTCCTACAGCTATGGCAGACGTGTGGGCCAAGGCCATCTGTAAGAGCGGCTTCAAACGCAAATTCGACGCTCTGCTGGGCGGCGTCAGCAGGATTTTTCCAACAAGTTCCACGATTCCGGGGGCGGGCAACATCACACTCGAACGGGCAAAAAGAAAACCGGCAGCGTTGTTGACGCAGCCGGTTGTTGCTTTTGGAGATGGTTATCTTGCGAGTTTATATATCGCCTTCCGCCCAAGTGATCAACCGCATTTCATGCGGATGCACCAGACTGCGATGTCCCGGCAAAACTCTGACCGAATAGCCAAGTCGACCACTGGAGGAAATCGGCGTCGTACAGTAATAGTTGTAGATGCCGGCATGGGGATTGCCATCAGCGGTCATCTCCACCGAAGTCGGATCAACTATATCACCTGAAGGTGACAACTTGCCCATATAGAGTTCCACCGCCACGTCGTTGGGAGTCAATTCGCCGATAAAGATCTTTGCCTCAATCTGCATCTGTTCGTTGACATTCATTTTTGACGGCGACTTGGAGACCAATTCCAGCATGCGCACATCAGCCCACTTGTCAACGAGATGTTTGTACCAGTTCGCCAACGATCTGACCTCTGCGAAGTCCTTGTGCCGGAGAATCTGATTCTGCCGATAGGCGTTTACATAGAACTTCTCGGTATACTCCTGCACCATGCGATTGGAGTTAAACACTGGCGCCAATGCCTTGATTGAGCTCTTCATCTTCGCCACCCAATCGCGCGGGATTCCATCGCGACCGCGGTCGTAAAACAACGGCACGATTTCCTTCTCCAGCGTATCATACAGCGCATTGGCCTCGACTTCGTCCTGATAGTCAAGGTTATCATATTCTTCGCCCAGACCGATAGCCCAACCGGTGTTGACGTTGTAACCCTCGCACCACCAACCGTCAAGCACGCTGAAGTTCATTCCCCCGTTGAAAATTACCTTCATGCCACTGGTACCGGAGGCTTCCATCGGTCGGCGCGGCGTGTTGAGCCACACATCCACGCCCTGCACCAGATTGCGCGCCACGGCCAGATCGTAATTCTCCAGAAAGACAATACGGTCTCTGAGTTGCGGATCCCGGGCGAGATGGACGATTGTCTTTATCAGTTCCTTGCCGAAATTGTCGCGCGGGTGGGCTTTGCCGGCGAAAATCAGTTGCACCGGGCGATCGGGATGGTTGAGAATCCGCTTAAGACGCTCCACGTCGCGGAATATCAAGGTTCCGCGTTTGTAGGATGCGAACCTACGTGCAAAACCGATTGTCAGATAGCTCGAATTGAGCACTTCCCCAACGAGTTTGATGTCACTGGGAGTAGCGCCGCGACGCTGATATTGCTCTTTCAGCCGTCGACGGGCGAAGGATATCATCTTATCGCGTCTGATTTCGTGAGTCCGCCAGAGTTCGCTATCAATAATGTCATCTACGTTCGACCAGAAAGAGTGATTGGCCGAATCTTCCAGCCATCCGATTCCCAGGTAGCGATCATAAAGCTCGCACATCTCGGCGGAAATCCAGGAGCGCGTATGCACGCCGTTGGTGATGGAAGCAAGCGGGATTTCCTCAAACGGTACCTTAGGCCAGGACGCCTGCCACATGCGACGAGATACTTCCGCGTGCAATTTGGAGACGCCATTGATATAGGATGAAAAATTCATGGCCAAATGCGCCATATTGAATTCGGTTGTGTTTTCGCGTTCGTTTTGTTGACCGAGCGAAGAGAACTCACCGAAACTCAGACCTAGTTTGGGCAGATAGCTTCGGAAATATTTCTCCACCAGTTCGCGCGGGAAACGGTCAATACCAGCCTGTACGGGTGTATGAGTCGTAAAAACGGTTGTCTGCCTTACCAAAAGCGACGCTTCGCGGAAAGTAAGACCGTCCTTCTCCATGTGGCGACGCACGCGGTCAATTGCTAAAAACGCCGAGTGGCCTTCGTTCATGTGAAAGACTGAGGGTGCAATTCCCATCTCATCAAGGGCGGTCACGCCGCCGATACCGAGCACCATTTCCTGCCGGATTCTGGTATCGTTGTCACCGCCGTACAAATGGGCGGTGATGTCGCGATCTTCACCGGAGTTTTGAGGAACGTTGGTGTCGAGCAAATAGAGAGGCGTTCGCCCGACTTGCAGCTTCCAAACCTTGATCCAAACCTTGCGACCCGGAAAGTCGATACTGACCATGAGTGGTTGACCGTTCCGATCGTTTGCCTCGGTTATGGGGAGGGATGAAAAATCAAATTCGGGATAGTATTCCTGTTGCCAGCCATCGGCGTTGAGATACTGCTGGAAATAGCCGCGCTGATAGAGCAGTCCGATTCCGACCAAAGGCAATCCCAGATCGCTGGCCGATTTGAGATGGTCGCCCGCCAGCACGCCAAGACCGCCCGAATAAATCGGGAGACACTCGGTGATTCCGAATTCCGCCGAGAAGTAGGCGATTTCCGGCTGCTCAGTTTGAAAGTGCTGTTCATTAAACCAGTTACTGTTGTGCTGGTAGACCACCAGATCGCGATAGACGCTTTCCAGATGCGCCCGGAAACTGAGGTCCTTTTCGAGTTTCTCCAGTTTGTCCTGGGGAATCTGCGCCAGGACTTTGATCGGATTGTGGCCGGTCTCTTCCCAGAGTTTGCTATCGATCCGTCGGAAGAGGCGAATCGCTTCCTGATTCCAGCACCACCAAAGATTAAGTGCAATTTCCTTGAGCGATTTCAGCCCGTCGGGCAGAATCGGCTCAACCTGTACATATCTTAATGCTTTAACCATAGTCATTCCTTAATCTTATCGGCAGGCCACGACATTTCCTTACCGCATCCTAGCCAACCCAGAAATTGAGGGAATTTACGCACACAGTCTGTCAAATCCACCTATTTTTTCGTGTTCCCATTCACGATACGGCGAACGTTTGTCCCTAGATAAGTGAATATGGTCTGTGTGAATCTTTGTTCGCTACATTTGTTCAGGGTCGCGCGTACAACGTATAACACTTTGAAACGGATGGATGAGGCGAAATGAAACGACCAAAGACACTGCGAGAATTGAAAGCATCCGGCTACCGGAGTCGCTCCACCAAAACAGAGCTACGTGAGAATCTTATAGAGCAGATTGGAGCCGGCAAGAGCCGCTGGCCCGGCATCATCGGATATGAACGCACGGTGCTACCGCTGTTGGAGAACGCGATCCTTTCTCAGCACGACATCCTGCTTCTGGGTCTGCGCGGACAAGCCAAAACCCGCATCCTGCGACATCTCGTCAATTTCCTGGACGAGTTTCTGCCGGTGATCAAGGGGAGTCCGCTTAATGAAGACCCTCTGAGGCCGATTACTTCACGAAGCAAGCGACTGCTGGTTGAAGCGGGTGACGACTTGCCGATCGATTGGCTACCACGTGAGTTGCGCTATAGCGAGAAGCTGGCTACGCCGGATGTATCGGTGGCCGATCTGATAGGTGATCTTGACCCGATCAAAGCCGTGCGCGAGAAGCTTGATCTGTCAGACGAGGAAGTCATCCATTGGGGCATCGTGCCACGCACAAATCGCGGCATCTTTGCGATCAACGAACTTCCCGATTTGCAGCCCCGAATTCAGGTGGCGTTGCTAAATATCCTCGAGGAGAACGATTTTCAGATCAGAGGGTTCCCAATTCGGGTGCCGCTGGATATGATGTTGGCCTTCACTGCCAATCCTGAGGACTATACCAATCGGGGTAACATCATTACGCCGCTGAAGGATCGCATCGCATCGCAAATCAACACGCATTATCCCAGCAGCGTCGAGATTGCCAAGGCGATCACCCGGCAGGAAGCCTGGACCGATCGATCGGCTCAGATTGAGATACCGGAGTTGATCCGGGATATTATCGAGCAGATAGCATTTGAAGCCCGTCCAGCGAGCATGTCGATCAAGGCTCCGGCGTGTCGGCGCGATTGACGATCTCGGCGTACGAAAACCTGCTTTCGAACATCGAGCGGCGCGCGGCAGTCAACAAGGACAACGACTATTACCCGCGCATTTGCGACCTGTATGCAGTGATATCGTCGATCGTCGGCAAGGTGGAACTGGTTTATGAGGGGGAACTGGAAGGCCCGTCGATCGTGGCGGTCAATCTGATCGGTGAGGCAACAAAGAAGGCCTTTGCGCAGTATTTCCCGGCGCCGCGTAAGCCCAGAAACCACGCTGCCGAAAGCCAACGCCAGCAAGAAAATGTCTATGAGCCGATCATCGATTTCTTTGCTTCCGGCAAGCGACTAGAGCTTTCGGACGAACTCCCATACCGTGAATACAAGGCCGCGCTTTCCCAGATCGTAGGGTTGCGCGAGATTGCACATCGATATTTCAAACCGAAAGACGAGCGCGAGACGGTTCTGGCAATGGAATTCGTGTTGGAAGGATTACACCGACACAACATTATCGCCAAGGAATCGCCCGACAACAAGTTTGTCTACATCGACATGCTGGAGAACATCCTGAAGGACTAAGATGAAACTGTTTTACTCGCGCTGGGACGACTCGCTGTTTCAACAGCTCAGGCAAATGCATGACCTGATGCAGATCTTCAACCACATTCTGCTGCAGGTCAACGGCGACGTTAAAACCGCTCTCAAGATCATGAATCAGCTCAAGAAAATGGGCTATTTGCCCAAGGAGACTGATCTGGATGAGTTCCGCAGGCAGCTCGAGGGCAACAAGATCATCGCGACCGACAAGAGCGGTGTCAACCTGACCCGCAAGGGTGAGCGCGGCTTGCGACACGACTCCTTCGAGAAAGTCTTCGAGCAACTCAAGTCCTCAAGCGCTGGCAATCATGCTATTGACAAAGAAGGCGGAATCTCGGAGGAGGCTCTTCCCGAACGACGGCGGTACAACTTCGGCGATAACCTGCGAAACATCGATTTCACAGGCTCGCTATTTAACACGATCGCGCGCACCGGTTCGTTGTCGCTGGACATGGCGGAGGATGATCTCGAAGTCTACGAGACTGAGCAGGTAACAAGCTGCGCAACAGTGATGTTGATCGACATCTCGCATTCGATGATTCTGTATGGCGAGGATCGAATTACGCCCGCGAAGCAGGTGGCGTTGGCGTTCACGGAAATGATTCTCACCCGATTCCCCAAGGATGAGCTGGATATTGTGCTGTTCGGTGATTTCGCAGAGCGAGTTCAGATCAAAGACCTGCCCTATATCGGTGTAGGACCGTATCACACTAACACCAAGGCCGGTCTGCAGATGGCGAGGCAAATACTCCTAAAGAAGCGTAGTGCGAACAAACAAATCTTCATGATCACCGACGGTAAGCCATCCATGATCACCCGTAGCGACGGCACGCTGTACAAGAATCCATTTGGACTGGATCCGATTGTTGTCAACCGAACGTTAGATGAAGCGATTATCTGCCGCAAGAAGCGAATTCCGATCACGACATTTATGATCGCTGATGATCCATACCTGAGAAGATTCGTGCAAACGCTGACCGAACTCAACCGCGGACGCGCCTATTTTGCCTCACCAACGAATCTGGGTGAATATGTCTTTTGGGATTTCTTCAAGCATCGTCGCAAAGCGGCGTAAAGGCAAACTGCCGAGCATTGACCATTCCCCCTTCTGATCTCGAATTGAAACAAAAACCTCCGGGTCAGGCGACCCGGAGGCTGTGTGTGATTCCGGCCAGTAGTGTCGATAAGGCAGAACCACAGTTGCAGGTTGTTAGTCTTGTCGACCGGCAACAAGAGCGCTCGATCCCTCAGGATGAGCTCTGAGATACGCAATCGAGTTCTTGATTAGCGCAACCTCATACTTGAAATTGTGCACTCCCTCAGAACGATCATCCTCAAGCATTAGGAAGTTATAGACCGCTCCGGCTGCACCAGTGGCGACTCTCTTATTGGTAGGCAGGGATGACGCCGAGTCCAGATATCCATCTGCAATGAGAAGAGTCTTCAACGTGTCAAGGAGTCCAAGAAATTCGGTCTGTACTCCACTAATGGTGCCATCGCCGTCATAATCGGCCTTCGCCTTGAAGTTATATGATTTGGCGGATGGATGGCAGTCACTTGCCCTGGCGCACCCTGCGGAAAGATCGCTCCCGGTCGCCTCATCGACCATGTTGAAGCTGTGACCGCCGATCTTGTAGCCGTCATGAGTAAGAGGGTTGCCCTTGTGGCAATCGATACAGCCGTCGGTAAACAGGGTACGATGCGGCGAACTCTCATAAGCGACGGTCGGGTTTGAATACTGATAGCCATTCGCGCCCTCGAACAGATCGCCTTGAGGACCGTGGTGCGGCCCCCAGCGAGAGGATATGCTATCCGTTGGCGTGGCAATACTCGCCGCTGACATTCTGGAGTGATGACAATTGGCGCAAAGGTTGCCTGCGCCGTGGTCAAACACGCTTCCATTTAGCAGAGCAAAGGGCGCTTCCGTGCGCAATTTCAAAGTCCCGGTTTCGTGCGGCGCATGACAAGTGAAGCAATGAATTGCACTGACTGTCGAGTAGGGAGCGCTCACTGCGCCGGTGTTCAAGAATTCGATAAATCCTTGCTGACTGTGGCAGCGAGTGCAATCATTGCCGCCGCCACGATTGGTGTAGTCAATGTTGGTGCCTGAAGCGTGTACCGAATTCTGCCATTCGCCCTGCGCTTCAAGAATTGCACCTCCGAAGCTTTCTTCGCCGTGGCATGCAAAGCAACCTGTCAGTTGCTGGTTATCATTGCTGACCTGATTGACGACCTTTCGTTCGCATCCGGCAACGATCGCGAGGACTGCGATCAGTGCGACGATGCTCAGGATACGTAGGACCCTCATAAAACCTCCTTAAAAAGACAGACCTTTAATCAAATTGATTTCCACGATATTGGCGGTGTAGTACTCATCCCGCACCAAGAAGTCGTCAAAGTTGTGCACGTTGTAGATTGCTTCCAGCCGCATGTCGTCGTAGAATCGAAACGCTGCGGAGCACCTGATATTGAAGCTTTCAACATTCAGATCGCGCTTGCTGCGGTAGTAAGTCGCGCCTGCGCCCGCCGTCAGGCGGTAGTATTCCTGCGAAATGATGTCACCGTAGAGCAAATGATCAGTGAACTTGAAATTGCTCGCACTATTCTCATAGTCGCCTTTGCCATAGGAATAGCCGGCTGTGACGGTCGCGTATTTTTTGAGCGTGACGCCACAGTCAATCGTAGCGCGATTCAGTGTGATCTTGCTGCCGATGTCGTCGTTCTTACGTACCTTGCTCTCATACTTGACCGCGATGTTGCCGATGTCGGTATAGCGATATTTGCCTGAGACGCGGAAGCGATTGAGATCTTCGTTGCCGACCAACCGGACGCCTTCCTTGACATCCTCAGCGCGGTTACCATACTCAGCGCGCAGTTCGGCCCGGGGCACGGGTCTGAACCAGCCGGAACCATAAAACGAGTTTGCCTTTGTCTGTTCCAGGTACTGGTCGTTGATATCATGCTGATAGCCAATAGTCATGCCCCCATATCGCAGATTGGTGAAACCAGCATAGAGCGCGTGTACGAGGTTATCGGTTGCCGTATAGTCGCTATCTGACGACGTGCGGTCGAGCATAACATAGTACTTGAGTGAAAAGTTCTTAGGTAAGGCAAACGCCGCGGCGCCCCAGCCACGATTGGAGCTGATAGTGAAGTCTGATGCTCTGTATATCCTATCTTGGGTGTGAAATCCTTCCACTTTCTTGTACTTTGTCTCGAAGTTGCGGAAGCCACCCTGCAGGATAATCCATTCGTAACGCGGAATCGGTATAGAGGCGGAGACTCGGCCTTCCCTGCGATTCTGATTGCGATTCACATCCAGGTTGTCGCGGAACTGGTTAGCCCGAAATTCGCCCGCGACCATCATGCCGCGATAAGTGACTCGAGCGCCACCGTTGTAGAAATACTGTTTGTAGTCGACATCGACTTTATCGCCAATCGGACTGGGACTGAACAAATCGGTTGTCGAGCCGGTGCGTCCCATGTTGGCGCCGCCGCCGAAGAGTTCAATATATCCAACCGGATGAAACGACAATGAAGCGCCTTCATTGTGACGACGCGTAGTGCTGCCGCCGTGGAAGTCATAAATGCGACGGAATTGATTATGCGACAACTTCAGGGAAAACAGCCCCGCTTTGCCAATGTCCGCGGTCAGGTTGCGGTTGTTCATAGTCATATTCCGCAGGTTAGCGCGGAGTAGCATGCCATTTTTGAAGTCGTAACGGAAATTTTCCAGCGAGAGCGAAGCACCCTCATAATCGTTGAAGGTGGTGCGGTTTCCCGACAAGTTACCGGTCTCATCCAAAACGATGTAGCCGAGTTTGATATCGCCGTTGCCGGCAGCCATTGCCACGGTCATCATCGGCATCAAGATTATTGCGCCAATCAGTAGTGCTTTAGCGAACCTCATCATGATCCTCCTCACCGTACCTTGTCGTGGCAGCCCGACTGATAGCAATCGGCAAAGAACTTGGTGTTCAACTGCGGGTCCAGAAACTTGCGGTTGTCATCCGAGCCATGAATATCGCTGTGGCAATTGACACAAGCGACTTTGGCGCCCAGGCCGGAATGTGCCGTACGATGTGCGGGGGGAATACCATGGCATTGAAGACAGACGCCATTACCCGGTTGTGCCAGCAGACGATCGTTTGGGGAGCCGTGTGGGTTGTGGCATTCGGTACAACCACCGCCGTTGAACGAATAGGTCTCGGTCACCGGATGCTCAAACGCATGCGGGCCGGAATATTCGCTGTGGCAATTCTGACAGGTCCAGTCGATGCCGCGCGCCAGCATGGGGTCTTTGCGGTCGTCCGGAAAGTGACAACTGGAACAGCGAATGTTGTTGGTCACCAGCGGATGCGCCGACCTACTCTTGAATTGCACGACGACATCGGTGTGACAGGTGCCACAAAAATCATCCTTGTCGTCTTTGACCAGCGATCTGGCTTTGTTGCCGTGCACTGTGTGACATGAAGTGCAGGCAAGCTGCGCGCGACCATGCGGGTCGGTGGTGAGCATCGTTGCTTGATGGTCATTCATGTGGCAGCCGCTGCAGATTTGAGCCTGTTTGGCAAGAGTAAGATTAGCGGGAACGACGATGTTGTCCTTGGTAGGATCCTCCAGATGCTTCTCCCAGCCCGGATGACAGGCAACGCAACCAACGATCACTTTCGCCATCTTGTCGTCGAGCATCGTTAGTTGGTGTGTTGATCCTTTGAGATTATCTGCCGCCTCCGGATGACACTCCAGACACGCCGCTGACCGCGATATCAAGGAGTCTCGCGAGAGTGGGGGCGAAGCTGCCACCAAAGGGACAACCGCAAACAGGAGAAAAAAGAGCAACAGAGTCCTGGAGACTTGTGCACTTCCTTGTTTACTCATATTGACCTCGTCACAGAGTTAGACAAACGATTATTCGATGTGATTTAAGCCCTATCTGCCATAGGTGAAATGATTCACAAGAGTGAAACCATTTGCCCGAGTAAGTTAATACTCACTAATCACGGCGTCAAGCAAAAAGAAACAAAAAAGTACCGAGTATTACCAGATTCCGTGACAAAATTGCGTGGAATCGATAGGAATTAGAGTAATTAGACCGATCTTGGCTGATTGCTCCCTTAATGAGTGCACACTCGCAAAAGTGGGTGACGGTAAACGACGGTCGGCCATATTGGCCGCCCTGGCGATGTTTGATGTCTGGGATCTGGCTGAAGAAACTCTCCGCTATTCCCAGCGAAAGGTCTTGGCGGATACGACCAATCCAACCACCATCATGACCACAAGGACTGCTACTTCCTTGAGATGATCGCTCCAAGGTTCGCCGAGCCAGAGTCCGGTGAGGAGATTGACGACGTGAGTGAGCGGGAGGATTTGGCCATAGGTGCGAACCGCTTCCGGCAATACCCATTTGGGAATGGCTGCGCCCGAAAGAAACAGCATCGGATAGTAGAGCGCCATCGCCATGACCTGCGCACTGCGAGCGGTTCTGGCGATGCTTGCCAGCACAAAGCCCAACGCAAAGAAGCTGCAACTTGATAGCAGAAAACCGAGAATCACGGAGAGCACATTGCCATTGAAGCGCAGTCCGTACGTGATCTTCGCGGCGATGAGCAGAAGCACCATGCCGAGGGTGGTCATGATGAACAGTACGAGCACCTGCGACGTGAGTATGGCTGTTGGGGTCAAAGGCGTGGTGTGAAATCGGCGCAAAACACCCAACTCGCGGGCCGCCGAGATCGAGATCGTCAGCGACACTAACCCGGTTGTGGCGATGATCATTGCCGTGTACGCCGGTACGGACAAGTCAACGATGCCGAGGCCGGAGTATTGCGGCTTGTTGCCGAAGACGCCGCCGAAGATAAAGAGCATCATCAGGGGGAAGACGAGTGTAAAGAAAGCTGCCGACGGTTCGCGCAGGAAGAGTTTGAACTCGATAGAAGCCAGTTTCCAGAATCCGCGCATTGTGTCAATCCTTCATTTCGTGGCCGGTCACAGCCAGAAAAACGTCTTCGAGATTCGGTTGTTCGGTGCGTAAGTCGGAAAAACGTATCCCCTCTTTTGCCAGAGCTGTGACGACTTCAACAACTAGCATCTCGCCCTTGCCCTGGACCAAAACGCGGTCGCCGTTCTGCTCGACGAGAGTGACTCCCGACAAGCTGCGGCAACAGGCGATGTCGTGCGGCTCTTTCAGCGTAAACACGACCCGGCTTTCGACACCGAGCGATTGAATCAGATTCTCCGGCGTGTCGAGAGCGATGATTCTACCCTTGTCCATGATGGCTACGCGGTCGCAGAGACGTTCGGCTTCGTCCATAAAATGGGTTGTGAGGAAGATCGTCTTGCCATCGTCACGCACCGAGCGAATTAGGTCCCACATGGCACGGCGCGCCTGCGGGTCGAGGCCGGTGGTGAGTTCATCGAAGAAGACCAACTGTGGGTCGTTGATCAGAGCCAGTGCGATTTGCAGCCGCTGTTTCTGGCCGCCGGAAAGACGGGCGAAAGCAGCGTTGCGCTTTTCGGTCAGACCCAATTGCTCGAGCAGTTTTTCCCAGTCGAGTGGTGATTCGTAAAACGAGGCAAACAGATCGAGCGCTTCCCAGACCTTAAGACGTGGCTGCAATTGTGATTCCTGCAATTGCACACCGACTTTGCGCCTGATGTCGTGGATCTCCTTCTGTGGATCAGCGCCAAACACACGGATCGAACCACGATCCTGTTGTCGCAAACCCTCGATGCATTCGATGGACGTGGTCTTGCCGGCGCCATTGGTACCGACCATGCCGAAGATTTCCCCTTGGTAGACTTCAAAGGATACATCGTCCACCGCAACGGTAGGACCATAGACCTTACGCAGGTGCTCGACTTGGATGACGGGTTCACTCACCATTTTGAATATACGTATTGCTTTTGTAATAGTTACCGAAACCGCAATGCTCCCTGCCCCTAAGATTGACGTAGTTGATGGCTGGTTACAATTGAGGAGCTACAGTTCCCGTTGCAGCAGCATCAGAGTAATATCGTCGCTACGGGGGGCGTCGCCGACGAAGTTGGAGACGTCGTTGATCAGGGCAGTCGCGAAAACATCAGGGGGTTCGGCACGATGGTCGACGGTGAATTTTTCGAGGCGTTCGTCGGAGTAGAAATCTTCAGTGCCATTGATTGCTTCGGGAATGCCATCGGTAAAAGCCAACAAACGATCGCCAGCAGCAAGCGTGACAGTCCGAGATTCCCAACCTACACCATCAAACACGCCGATCGGCATGCCAGTGGCTTCGATATATTCGATTGTGCCGTCGCTGCGCACCAAGAGCGGCGAATTGTGGCCGGCATTGACATACGTGAGTGTGTGGTTATTAGCATCGAGCACCGCCAGAAAGAGAGTCGCAAAATCGCCGGAGCGGCTGGAGCCATGCAGTTGTTCGTTGACCCTCGTTGTCGCTTCGGCAACATCGAAATCGAAATTGCCCCGCAACATGCGAAACGCCGACAAAATGTTGGACGCCAACAGCGCGGCGCCCATGCCTTTGCCGGAGACATCGGCCAGCAGGATCAGCACTCGGCCATCTCGCAGTAGAGCGGCGTCATAAAGATCCCCACCAACCATTTTGCACTGCATCTGGAACGCATGGAAAGCGTACCCGGGAACCACTGGCAGCACCTTGGGCATCAGTTCCTCCTGAATCTGCGAGGCAATGCGCAGCTCGGATTCAAGAGCTTCTTTCTCCTGACGCTCTTTAAGCAGACCTTGGTTGATGATCTTAGCGGCAAGGATATTGCCAAAGGTGGCTGTGATTTTGAGAGACTCCTCGTCAAAACGTTGCCACGGGTCGGCCGTATCGGCATAGAGAATTCCCAGCACCTTTTGTTCATTGATCAATGGCACGGCCATGGCCGAACGAATTCCGGAGACGACAATTGATTCCTGTTTGGCGAAGCGTTCATCAGAGATCAAATCGGAAAAGAGTACGGCCATTTTTTTATCGAGTACTTCTCGCACGATAGAACGTGGGATCGCAAACGAATCGGAACCCTTCTGATCGGACAACCGGTAAGTCGCCAAAGTGAGGGTCTCGCTCCCTTCACGCGCCAAAAACACTGCGGCACGCTCGGCATGCACGATATCCTGCAGCAGAGCAAGGGATTCACTGAACATTTCATCAGCGCTCTGCGGCAAGATTAGCATTTTGGCCATGTCAGAAATCGCCTTGAAAATCCTCGGGTTGGTGTAGTCCTTCAGCGCCAACGGCTGCAGGGCTTCATCAATCGGCAGCGAGGACATTGACGTGTGGCTCTCGGCCTCATCAGTCACGGCAACTACCGGTTCAGGAATGGCTGTCTCGCTTGATGAGATCAAGAAACCAACGGTGCCAAAGGTGATCGCATCCCCGACCTTGACATCAACCGAGCCGGTGATCTTGCGATCATTGACCAGCGTGCCGTTAAGGCTGGCCAGATCAGTGAGCCGAATCTTGCCGTTTGCGGCAATATCAAGCTGCGCGTGCCGTCGCGACACGGTGACATCATTGACCATCAAATCGGCAGGGGGAACCCGTCCGATGACATAGGTACCGGGTTGGAGTTGCCAATCGTGGCGATTGCCGTGCTGTGGACTTGATAAGCGATACATCTTCAGGATTCTACGTTATTAACCATCGATTTCGTTTAACCAACTTGCTTTCGAGTTCTGCTCATATACTTCATCGGCAAAGCTCGGGACACTCCTTTGAGATGTCGCCACGTCACGCCGAGAATGGCCAACAAGTATCCGAACAGAGTGCCGTAACCGCCCATGTGGATTTTGAGATGAACACTTTCGGGACCGAGGCGGAAAAAAAGTATTCTCTTGCCACCTGCGATCGCAACACAACCATAGATGATAACTCCCCAGGCAATGACTGTTGCGGCAATTGTGACCGGCTTGAGCAAAGCGAGGCGCTTCAGTTTGCGAAACAGGAAGAACGCTCCGAAGATCGCCAGGGACATTAGCAGAACAATCCAATAGATGCCGCCAAAATCCAACCCAGAGTAGCTTGACCTACCGAGGCACGAAATTTGAATCCAAGGCAGAAAGAAGCTGATAAATGCAATGGCGGCTCCAGCGGGAGTGAGGAATATCAGGCGATTGTCAGCATCCTTGTTGTCCATACAGGCGAGTAATAAGCGGATTTGTGGATGGATGTCAAGGGAAGCAATTTGTGCGCAGCCTGCATGGACTGTCGGAGAATCACGACTTCGGGCGGTTGACCTGCCTTATCAACTTCCCTACGCCTGACCATTTTACCCACCGTTTTTCCGAGAGCAACATTGAAATTACGATGATCGGAATTACGACATAAGCTCCGCCGATGCAGATGCCGACGATCGCTTTGGTCTCGGGCGCCCAAGGCATAAAGAGCAGGAGCGCTATCGGGATTAGCAGGAAACCGCAACCAAGCACAACCACAAAGAAGAACAGCAGCATCACCGCGATGACAAAGCGCCGAGTGCCCTGAAGTACTTTCAAGTAAGCGATGGCTGCTTCAATTTTAAGCAGGTCCACAATAGTCCGGACATAGGATTCGAACAAGTCTCTGACAAAATTCGGGATAGAAATCATCTTATTCTCTCATTGGGATTCAAGAACGGCGGATGACTCCATCCGCCGTTCACAAATCGGTTGCGACCTAGCACTTCTTTGATCTACCCAGGAAATAGCCGAGAATCAAAAATCCCAGCGCCGTGCCGCCGAGATACGGCCACGGATTTTTGTGAACGCTTTCATCAACCTCGGACGCCAATTCCTTGGCTTTCTCCGTGCCACGGTGATAGGTCTCGACAACATCATGTTGCAGTTTGCCGGCAACACCGCCGATGGCCGAACGCAATTCACCATACTTGTTCGAGACTATTCCTTGCAGTTCCACTTTCTTGTCGCGCGCCACTTCATTGAGCAATTCGAGCGCTTCATTGATCCGCTTGTCATCAAATCTGTCCGTCATGGTTCCCTCCTGTATACTTCTATGTTCGTCAATCATCCGTTTATTATTTACTTCCTATACTATATACACCCAGGGATACGCCGAAAAGCAAGAAAAGTTTTAAGGGGGATAGGTGGAGGAGTGCCACGACGGAGAAGAGATTGCCCTCGCGGGAGATTCAAAAACCTGTGGGAGGGATCTTGGTTACAAAATTACCGAGTTTTTCAATATGTGATTGCGTCAAGACAATAAGATCGATACCTAATGCTTTGATGCTGTCCTAATCCCCTGAGTCAAACGGACAACTCGGCGCGGGCGCCAGATTTTACCTGCTGCCGGTAAGCATTGTGGAAATGTCGGGGAGGCGATCACGATGAACGGTGATGCGTATGAACATGCCCTGAAGCTATTGCGTTTGGCACTGGGCGACTCTCAAGCTTTGTTTCGTGAAGGACAATGGGAAGCGATCTTCCAACTGGTTTATCGCAAGTCTCGACTGCTGGTGGTGGAGCGCACCGGCTGGGGGAAAAGCATCGTCTATTTTCTGGCAACGCGTTTGTTGCGGGACGATGGCAGTGGCGCCACGATACTCGTCTCTCCTCTGTTAGCGCTAATGCGTAACCAGATTCTGGCGGCGGAACGGATGGGTCTGCGAGCCGCTACAATCAATTCGAGCAATGTTGACGAATGGGGTCAAGTGCAGCAGGAACTGGCTGCCGGCAGAATTGATATCCTGCTGGTCTCCCCGGAGCGCCTTGCCAATGACAGCTTTTGCATACGGGTGCTGGCGCCACTGGCAAGCAAGGCGGGTCTTTTTGTTGTCGACGAGGCGCATTGTATATCGGATTGGGGGCATGACTTTCGACCCGATTATCGACGGATTCAGCAAGTGCTAAAAGCTATGCCGCTGAGTATTCCGATTTTGGCAACAACGGCAACGGCCAACAACCGGGTGGTAGAGGACATAATCACTCAGTTGGCATCCGGTCTGGTGATCCAACGCGGGCCCCTGGAACGTGAAAGCCTTCGTCTGCAAAACATTGTTCTTCCCAGTCAGGCGATGCGTTTGGCATAGCTCGCCGAGCACCTACCGCCGCTCCCCGGTAGCGGTATCATCTATACGCTTACGATCGAGGATGCTCGCCGGGTGGCAAAATGGCTGCAAATGCGGCACATCAACGCTCATGCTTACTGGAGCGCGCTGGAGACCGAACAGCGGAAGGAGTTGGAACAACAGTTGCTGGATAACGAAATCAAAGCGCTGGTAGCGACATCGGCTTTGGGAATGGGTTTTGACAAGCCGGATATTGGTTTTGTAATTCACTTTCAACGTCCCGGCTCGGCCATACACTACTACCAGCAAGTGGGACGCGCCGGGCGGGCCGTGCAATTGGCGTTTGGAATCTTGCTTTGTGGCGCCGAGGATGACGAGATCACCGACTACTTTATCCGCTCGGCGATGCCCTCCGTCGAGCATGTAGGACAGGTGCTGGACGCTCTAAAACGTGCTTCACTCGGACTGAACATTTCCGAAATTGAGACTCAGGTCAATATCCGTCGCAGCGAAATTGATAAAGTCCTATCACTATTGGCGGTGGAGTCGCCGGCACCGATCGTGAAGATCGATACCCGTTGGCACCTTCAAGAAGTGAAGTACTGTTACGATACTTTGCGTGCGGCGCAACTGCTGCAGACTAAGCGAGCCGAACAGACACGGATGCGCGAGTATATGCATACACAAGAGTGCTTGATGGCGTTTCTGAAACGGGAACTGGACGATCCCGACACGCGTCCCTGCGGGCGGTGCGCAAACTGCATTGGGCAACCGCTCCTGTCCGAGAGTTGCTCTGAAACACTCGTGACTGAGGCACTGCGATTTCTGCAACACTGCCATCGGCGGATCGAACCTCGCAAACGCTGGCCGATCGGCGCCTTCGTTGAACACGATTTCAGAGGTTCCATCTCCGCCACACTGAACATGGAAGAAGGACGGGCCCTGTGCCGCTGGGGAGATGCCGGTTGGGGTGAGAAAGTGCGGCGTGGCAAACAACAGGACTGTCACTTTGATGACGAATTGGTAAACGCCTCTTTTGACCTGATCCGCATAAGCTGGCAACCGAGGCCGTTTCCCAAATGGGTCACGTGCGTTCCGTCGCTTAACAACCGTACGTTGGTACCGGATTTCGCACAACGGTTAGCGCGCGAATTGCGGTTGCCATTTGTTCCATGTATTGTTAAGGCACATCCGACGGAAGCGCAGAAGATTCGCAGCAACAGCTTTCAGCAGGCTCGCAATCTTGACGGCGCTTTCGCAATCGATGACACACTTGTAAAACACGAACCCGTATTGTTAGTTGATGACATGGTTGACTCCCGCTGGACGATGACGGTGGTGGCGGCGCTTCTGCGACAAGCAGGCAGCGGTCCGGTCTTCCCGTTTGCGTTAGCGGTTACCACGTCGGAGTAAATATATATGTCTACTAATGCTTATTCCGTAAGCGAGGAGACGCAAATCGCGCTTCTGCTCTGCTGTGTGTTTGGTAAAGAATCCCGTGACAAAGCAAAACCGCTCAGCCCCGGCGAGTATAATCGCTTACTGCTCTGGTTGAACGGTCTGGGCTTTAGCCCTGCCCAAATACAGCAGCGAGAAGTTCGAGCCCAATTGCCGCCCTCGGTCCTGGCAGGGATTACGGATCTTCGCTTGGACACACTGTTATCACGACATTCCGAGTTGACGACAGGGTTGGAACAGTGGCAAGAATCGGAGATATGGGTCTTGGGGCAAACCGATGCGACTTATCCGCAGCGTTTGCTGGCGCGGCTTGGCAAGGCGACACCTTCCCTGCTGTTCGGTGTCGGCGAGCAGAGGTTGCTCGACGGCGGCGGACTGGCGGTGGTCGGCTCGCGCGACGCTGATGAGTCGGCACTTGAATTCACGCGCAAAATCGCCTCTGCCTGTGCGCAAGAGAACATTCAGATTGTTTCGGGGGGCGCTCGCGGCATAGACCGTGAGGCGATGTTGTCGGGTCTTGATGCGGGTAGTTGCGCTGTCGGCGTATTGGCTGATAGTTTGGGAAAAGAAGCATTCGCGGACAGATATCGGACGCCTCTTGAACAGGGGCGACTAACTCTGGTCACGCCGTTTCGCCCCGATGTCGGTTTCAATATCGGCAATGCCATGGGGCGAAACAAATGCATCTATGCCCTTGCCGATTGGTCGCTGGTGGTCTCCGCCGCTGTCGCCGAAGGGGGTACTTGGGCTGGTGCAGTAGAAGATCTGAGATATAATTGGACACCGCTCTTCGTGCGCGATGGCGCTGATATCGCCGCAGGTAATCAGCGGCTAATGGAGATGGGAGCATTGTCACTTACGTTCGACAGTGGCGATGTGACAGGCACGTTGCGCGAGACACTGGAGTTGGCCAAATTCCGCAAACGCTCTCGTCGACCTGCTCAGACGAACTTGTTTGCGTCTCCGGATGATGCAGATGAGTGTTGACGTGAAGTAGTCGCAGAAGCAGGATGCAGCGCATTGGAGAGCGCAGGAATCCGGGACGAGTCCAGAACAGCTTACGAAAGCTAGAGACTTCCTCCGTAAAGCCCAATGGCACATGGACTTTGTGGCCGCTGAAAACCCGATGGGTTTCCATGCGTCTCAGGAAACGGCACGAATCCTCGGGGACGCAATTGACTACGCCATGCAGGGATACGTGGCCATTAGCAGCCAAACGGTGGCTTCGCAGTAGGTTCGGCAACGTAAGATCGGCTGATTTGAGGTGTGTCTGGCAAGCGGTGAAATTGAACAATTGAGGTAGCAATATCTCCGCTAAATCACAGTATAAAGTGACAAATCAGACCTGTCCGCCGAAGCAATTATTTGGCAACGAGTTCCAATGCCAGAAAGTGCCGGGCATCAGTCTTTCATTTTTTTCGCAATTGTTACAATTTTTCGCTTGCATTTTGGAACAATGCATGGTAAACTGCGTTCAGGAATTGAAGGCTGAAGTAGGGTGTTGTCCCAAATTTGAGTTTCCTGCCCCCCTCTCAGATTTGGCATCCTGTGCTTCGGCCTCTTTTTTTGCCTGCTTGTGCCTGTGCAGATACTATACAGAGTTGATCTCGATACAGTCAAAAAGAGAATGCAAGCTATTCGTCGGTAGCGGCTTGCCGACCGTATGGGAGCGGGAGCTCGGTGCGTCTGGAACTGGGGAAACGAGCAAAAAAACTGCGGCCGAAACCAAGATTCTTGTTGACAACGCCTGCCCGTGGGCTTATATTCTTCATCGAAGTGAACACAAGGTCTTAGCGATCAAGTTTGTTACTAACCACAGAGACTGGCGAGAATTGACAACGCTGAGTTTTATTAGTTTAATTGAAGCATAAAGAAACTTGATCATACTTCGTACTTCGTAAACGAAAACTTCCGGATGCGTGTTGAGTCCCAAGTCAAGGCGCATCGCAGACTCGAACATTTAGACTTAGGTTCTTACCAGTATTAGGCGACGCAGACCTAGATTTGTACGGCGGAGACTGTATAAAGGCCAAACAGCTACCGATTAAAGAAGTAACGGTAATGTAACTCTTTTCTCTGAGCAAGGAGGTTGCTTGATGGCCCCCAAATGGCGTTTTATATCACTGGTGCTTATCTTCATCTTGCCGCTTGGTGTGACGTTTATCAGCAGGGATGTTGAGACTGCACCCAACGACGTGGAAGTGGTCTGCCAGGTTGGCACTATTACAACTGGGATCCAGGATCACCACATAAATAGCCACATAGTGGTTCCGGTGTATTTGTATAACGTGAGTGATTCAATTTTCGGCTTCACTTTGTGGGTGAGGTCGACTTGGCCGGAGCTTTTGCGATTCGGAGTGGCCTCTGAAGTGGGCGATATTATCTACGCCAAGTTCGACACCGTGGGAACCAGGTGTAGGGGTTTCGAGTTTTTTGACGCGCGAATCCAGGACGCTTTACACGGCCAGGTGAAAATATCAGCCATGTGTGAAAAAGACAGAGTGGCGCCCATTAAGAAACCGATTCCACCCGGTAGCGGTATCTTGCTGAATTTGATTATGGAAACGACTGACGCCGATTCCTTATGCGACAGTATGCCGGTTCTGACGGTGGGGCTGCAGCTTAACAGGTCCATAACCAGTTTCTCGAATCCAGCGTCTCAGACAATCGGGTGTAACTACGTCTTGGAAATAGACACGAGTTACGGGTGTTGCAAAACCTGGAATAGCACCTTAGATACTTGTCAAGCATATTGGCCGCCGGAGCATATGTGTATCACGGAACGCCAGCGGTGTGCATCTATCGATACCACCAGGCGGGTGCTGATAGATGGCTCCAACGAGTTCGTCTGTGTCCCTTGCGAATGCGGCGATGCCAATGGCGATCAATCTGTCGACATCTCGGATGTCGTGTACTTGATTGCTTTCATATTTTCCTCTGGCACGACCCCGGGTGTATGCGTCTACCCAAAGGGTCTGGGAGACGCTAACGGTGACGGTGCGGTCGATATCTCGGATGTCGTGTACTTGATTGCTCGCATATTTTCCGGAGGTCAGGCGCCCCATTGTCAGTAGGCGCCGGTTTCTGACAGAGAATTAACACGAGTCTTAGAAAAGCATATTGAAGGTAATGGAAATTGAAGAAGAAAAAGTGGAAGGAGGTGAGAAGGATTTAAGGAGAAGAAGAGGCTTAAACGTTCAACCACCATGTGAGACGAGACAGAATCCGCCACAATGTGCGTCGTTCTGTTGATCTCACCGGTCTGAAGAGCTCGCTATAGGCGAGATTCTTCAAGACCTTTGGACTACAACAGAGTTCAGGGTGAGTGTTAACCCTGATTCGTTTCAACAACCTTTAAGGAGCTAAGAATGAAACGCAATTGTTTAGTTCTGCTATTCTTGTTTATGCTTCTTCTCACAGCAAGTGCTTACGCCGTCCCTTCAGGTGATATCACCTTTAAGTTCAATCC
>CAIYYT010000084.1 GCA_903930455.1 uncultured bacterium
CGCTTCGGCTGCATTCATCAGTAAGTTTAGCAGCACCTGCTGGATCTGTCGCTCATTGAGCTGCAACTTGGTGGGGAACGACGGATCAACAACTCGTGCGATTTTGATATGGTGGAATCGCTCCTGCGGCGCCAGGAATCTTACGATCACTCGGATCATCTCAATCAGGTTGACCTCTGCGAATGCTCCTTCGTCGCCTCGGCCACCCATGAGGTTCTCCACAAAACTCTCGATCTCTTCAAAACCTTTGTCCATTGCCGCGATATGATTCTTGTGCTTGGTCTTGAATTCGGCATCGAATTTGAAGTGCATCAGATCGAAGTTGCCTTTGAGAATTGCCAGATAGTTCTTGATGTCGTGTGCGATTCCGGAAGAAATCTCCCCTTCAGTGGCAAAGCGTTCCAGCTTGATGATTTGTTCGTTCAACTCGATCAGTTCCGAAATGTCCTCACAGATGAACAGATAGCTGGCTTCGGAATCATAAGAATGCAGGCGCGAAACGGATAGATATAGGGTTCGGATGTTTCCGTCAACCGATACCTTGGTTTCGCCGACCCAGCTTGGTTGCAGAGAGTTCCATAGAGTCTGAATCGGATTACTGCTCGGGAAATAGGATAGTAGTGACTTCCAGTGACCGCCCGAACCGACTTCGAATACTTTCGCGGCAGCCGGGTTAGCCCGACGGACTTCGCCCTGCTTGTCAGTAATGATTATCGCTGCCGGAGACTGTTCAATGAGCTGTCCAAGGAAGTCGTTTGCCAGTGACAGTTCTTTGTTCTTGATTTGTAAGTGATCGTTGTTCTCTTCCAACTCCCGGATTCTCTGTGAATCTGACTCACGCAGCTTGTGGCTGAGGTCCTTCATCAGACCGAGAGCAAACGTCGGATCTTCTTTGATCACTTCGAGGAACCATTCGCGGCTGCACTCCGATATCTCGCAATCGGTTTGCGCCACAACAGTAGCAAAACGCGGAGTATCCTCCACCAGCGCCATCTCGCCGATAAACTCGCCCGGTCCTCGGCGGGCAATAACGATGCCATCTTTGAGTATTTCTACCGAGCCGGACAGGATCAGGATCATGGTGGCTCCATCATCCCCCTGCCGGAAGATGACTTCACCGGGTCGGTAGCTACGTTTGGCCTGCTCGATACGGCTATCTGTAAACATGCCTCTCTCTGCTCAAGCTGATGTCAAATTGCGGTTTATCGGCTTACTAGATAGGGTATCGGCAATAATAGATTGTTTTCAAGCAGTTGTCCGCAGTCCGCGGGTCTTCCCGAGGGTATTGTGTTTTGTTCTGAAACGCTTGGCTGTCTCTGCCGACCTTGAATTGGCTAACGTCGCGGGAACTGCCTGCAAGAACAGCAATTCCCCTGATTATCAAGTATCTTGACGGAGTCGGGACCTCGGGTATTATTGCACATACTGAGTGCACAATTTCCATGGGCGTAGCTTCGCAACAGCGCACGAATCCATCCCCGTGGTCTGGAATAGACTTCTAGCAGTCTTGTTTGAATGTGACGACAGTATTGTCTCAACAAAAAACCCGACGAAGAGGGTTGCAACCGATGGAACAAATATGTAAGCTCTTACGTAATTACTGGTAGGTTAGACGATGAAGAACGACAAGAAGAGTGAAGCCGATTTTATCGAAGAGTTAGGGACGCTTGCTTTTGCCAGCCGGCTCAGACGCTTAAGCGAACGGTTGCTGAGAGACGTGTCCCAAACCTACCGGGCAGAGGATCTCAATTTCGAGGCCCGGTGGTTTCCCGTGTTCTACCTCCTATGGCGCCAGTCACCGCTTGCGGTGACGGCGATAGCTCAGAGACTGCATCTCACTCACCCGGCTGTCAACCAGGTGGCTGGCGCCATGACGAAAGCCGGTTTACTCCTCTCTACTCGCGACAGTCGCGACGACCGCCGTCGGTTACTTTCGCTGTCGCCGGACGGTAAAAGCCTTGCGCGCCAACTGCAGCCGATCTGGCAAGATATCCAGGAAGCTACTGCCGAATTGGTGAATGCCAACGGGATTGATCTGCTTGAAGCCGTCGCGCAGATTGAGAAGTCTCTCGACGAAGCCAACATGTGTGAAAGAGTTCGCGCCCACCGCAAAGAACGTCAACTGACCGCCGTTGAGATCGTTGATTATCAGCCGCGCTATCGCAAAGATTTCGAAAAGCTAAATCTAGAATGGATTGAGAAGTACTTCGTGGTCGAGCCCTCTGATAGGAGAGTCCTTGGTGATCCGGAAGGACAAATCATTGCCAACGGTGGTCTGGTGATATTTGCGAGACTTAACCGTCGAATAGTCGGTACCGTAGCACTCATCAAACATAATACCGCGACGTTTGAACTCACAAAAATGGCCGTTACGGAGAAGGCCCGTGGTCTTCAAGTTGGCAAACGTCTGGCGCTGGCGGCGATTGAACAGGCCAAGGCACTCAAGGCCCTCCGAATCCTCCTCTTCACAAATCCCAAGCTGATTGCCGCCAACGCACTTTATCGCCAACTCGGATTTGCGCCTTCCAAACTTGTGCCACAAGATGCAATACCTTACAGCCGACCAACAGTGGTTTTGGAGCTGCAAATCAAGAAGACTCCCCATCATAAACAGCAGAGGACGCAGAAATGATTCGCCACCTTTTATCACGACAATTGGCAGTTGGTCAAGTATTCCCAACGGTCGCCGTCTGTTTCTTGACAGTACTGTTGCCTTCATGCATCAGCCGCGCGCAGCAAGGACCAACCAATCAGGATGAAATTGTTGATGCCCACAAACAACTGATGATAATTGACAGTATTACGACGACCTTGGACTCATTCTACGTCTTCCCGGCAAAAGCAGAGGAGATGGATAAGCTCGCGCATGACCAGTATCGAAAGGGTGCATACAAAAGTATAACTAGCGCTGCCGCCTTTGCGGAGAAACTCAGCACGGATCTTTTCGCAGTTTGCAAGGACAAGCACTTTGGCATCCGGTATCTTCCCCCGCAGTCAAGACCTACACCCCAGCAGGACTCATTGGCACATCCCGACAACGAGGCGGAGTTGGCGCAACTTCGCCGGGAGAATTTCGGCTTCCAGCGTGTGGAACGACTGGATGGCAATGTAGGCTATCTCGACCTGCGCCAGTTTGTCGATGCCGGCTTGGCTGGCGCCACTGCCGTAGCGGCCATGAACTTCCTCGGCAATTGCGATGCCATGATCATCGATCTACGTCAGAACGGCGGCGGCGAGCCGTCGATGATTCAACTTCTCACCAGCTATTTCTTTGATGAACCGAAGCACATCAACAGTTTCTACATCAGGAGCCGAGATGCAATCGACCAGTTCTGGACACAGGCTTACGTTCCGGGAAAGAAAATGCCGGACGTTCCTCTGTATGTTCTGACAAGCGGCTATACCTTCTCGGGGGCTGAAGAGTTTACATACAATCTTAAGAACATGAAGAGAGCTACTATCATCGGTGAGACCACCGGTGGCGGCGCACACCCGGTCGCGGAGTATTACTACCCAACACTCGCGATTGAAATGAGAGTTCCCTATGGCAGGGCAATCAACCCAATCACCGGCACGAATTGGGAGGGAGTTGGTGTAGCTCCCGACATTGCGGTTCCACAAGATAAGGCGTTGCCGACAGCGCACATGGAGGCCTTGAAGAAGCTGCGTAAGGGCACCTCCGATGAACAAAGAGGATTTCAACTCGACTGGGCTATTACCGGTCTCTCGTCAGCGCTCGAACCGGTCGCTGTTGACATCGCTCTGTTGCAGAAATATGCCGGCAAGTATGGTTCCAGAACCATCACTCTCGAAAACGGAGTTCTCTTCTACCAGCGGGAGGGACGGCCAAAGTTCAAGATGGTACCGATGACCCATGACACTTTTGGTTTCGAAGAATTGAACGCTTTCCGGCTGAAGTTCGTTACTAATTCAAGTGGAGCGATCAGCGAAGTCGTGGGAATGTATAGTGATGGTCGAACTGACAACTCGCCAAGGACTGCGGACTGAGATTATGGGGTTTGGGGGTTGTAAGCGCGCACAAAATTGGGAAACAGACAACCCCATATTCCCACTTCTTCAGAGGCAACCGACGACCTGACCGTCTAACGATAGCGTCAGCACTGATCTTGAAAGCACTTGACTCGACCCATTTTGTCCCTATCTTTGCGACCAATATGTAGCGCAGAAAGTGAGGTACAATTATGGCAGAGTCCATCAGTGCGGAAGCATTAAACTATCTGACAATGGGCATACAAGCGGAAATCTCGGCATATGTGTTCTATAAAATCGGAGCAACCAAGATTGGCGATGGCAAGATAAAAGAGACCATGCAACATTTCGCCAGCGAAGAGCGCAAACACTTCCTGACTCTGGAACGACACTTTGATCAATACATTCGCTCCGAAAAATGGGTCACTTATCGCGATACCATGAACCGCGAGGAACTGCCTCTAATCGATGAGTCAATGGGCGAGAAACATGTCAAACGGATCGATCAAGTGCAGAAAGCTGCCAACATGATGGAGATTCTACAGATCGCCCTGGAGTTGGAGAAGGAAGCATACGCCCTTTATTCCGAAGCGGCAAAGACAACGGCTGCGTCGGATGTCAAGGACACATTTGTTTACCTGACCAATTTCGAGATGGGTCATGTTCGCACCGTTGAAGGGATGATCGAGGCTGCCGGCAAATAGGTTCGATCAGCGTCGACCATGGCAGCAATGGGGATGATATGAGCAAATCCTACAAGATGTATCTTGGGGGAGAGTGGGTTTCCTCCAAGACGACCATTAACGTTACCTGCCCTTATGACGGCGTGCTCGTTGGCAAAGCTGCTGCTGCAACTCGTGGCGACTATACGAAGGCGATTGCAATTGCCGATCAGGCATTTGCGGTAACTCGAAAACTCCCATCGTACAAGCGCGAGGAGATACTGCACCAGATCGCTGAGGGTATCGAAAAGAACGCAGAGAAATTTGCCCGCACCGTGTCGCTGGAAATGGGCAAGGTGATTCGCGACGCACGTTCCGAAGTCGGTCGCGCCGTGAGTACTTTCCGGGTCTCGGCGGAAGAAGCTAAACGCATCGGCGGCGAGGTCATTGATCTTGACTGGCTGCCCGGCCATGAACAACGCACCGGCATCGTCCGTAGATTCCCGATTGGTGTTATCGCCGGTATTACGCCATTCAATTTCCCGATCAATCTCGTTGCGCACAAGGTTGGGCCGGCGATTGCCTCCGGGAACACGATAGTTCTTAAACCAGCCTCCAAAACGCCGATTGTCGCATTGCTCTTGGCGGAAGTTATCGACCAGAGCGATTTGCCCAAAGGCGCCATCAGCATCCTCCCAGGAGCATCTTCCGAAACCGTGCCGCTGTTGGAGGACGAGCGAGTCAAACTCGTAACATTCACCGGCTCGTCGGATGTCGGTTGGCATATCAAGCAGCACTGCGGTAAGAAGAAAGTCGTACTCGAACTCGGTGGCAATGCCGGAGTGATCGTTGCTGACGACGCCAATCTTGACTGGGCCGTTGCTCGGCTATTATTTGGTGGATTCACCAGCAACGGTCAGTCGTGTATTTCGGTGCAACGCATTTTCGTGCACGACAAAGTGTATGATGCCTTCATCCAGAAGATCGCAGCATTGGTGAAGAAGATGAAAGTCGGTTCGCCGCTGGCAGAAGAGTCCGATATCAGCGCCATGGTCGACGCTGGCTCGACGGAGAAGGTCAAGAAGTGGATTGACGACGCCGTTTCCCAGGGCGCCAAAATTATCTGCGGTGGCAAGATTCAGAGTGGCGTGCTGCTGCCGACGGTACTTACCGATGTCAGACCAGCGATGAAGATCTGCGTGAATGAGGTCTTTGCACCGCTCGTATCAATCGCGAAATACCGCGATTTCAAGGCTGCCGTGGCGAGCGTTAACGACTCCAAGTATGGCTTGCAGGCAGGTGTGTTCACAAACCGCCTGGATGACGTCATGTACGCTTATGAGGAAATCCAGACCGGCGGTGTGGTGATAAACGACGTTCCTACTTATCGCGCCGACCACATGCCATATGGAGGGGTCAAGGATTCGGGAATGCAACGCGAAGGTGTTCGCTACGCTATTGAAGACATGACCGAAACCAAGATTCTGGTGCTAAATCTCAAGAACTGAGGGCGACCGCCCCGGTTACCTTTTCGCTATTTGCTCTACTTACTCGCCGCGCATGGCGCTGCTCCACCGCCAAATATGTAGCTGATCAGAAGAACCACATCGGAGATGTCGACGCCGTGATCGCAGTTTGCATCTCCGGCTGCCAGTGGCACAGGAGCCGAACCGCCACTGAAGATATACGCAATGATGTAGACTGCATCGGAGATATCGACCGTATCCGAACCGTCAGCGTCACCGTTCAGGTACACTTTGAAGCTATAGGCCCTGCTGGTCGAACCACTCGCCTGATCTTGAACGTTCGCCGTGAAGTCGATTTGACCGGTGTGCGACGGCGTTCCCGACAGTAAGCCGCTGCTGGAAAGCACTAGACCGGCACCAACGAGGTTGCTATTCAGGTCACTCCAAGTGTAGGGCAAGGTTCCACCCGTCGCATTCATTTGCTGTGAATAGGCCTTATGGACCCAGCCGTCGGGTACCGTCGCGGTGATAATTTCGAGATTTGGTAACTCGGGCTGCAACTGAACATTGAGGATGGTCGTGTTGAAATCGGTCACGCTCACACCCGTGATCGTCTGCGGCACGAAGCCGGTAGCTTCAAACTTCAAAGTCCAAGCGCCCGGCGCTATCAAGCGATGATAGTCACCGACCGCCGGATCGGAATACACTTGCGAACTGTCGGTATCATGACTCATGACCGTCACTTCGGCCGTTAGCGGCAAACTAGTCGTAGCGCTGGTCACCACTCCCCGCACACCGTAAAGCGCCTCCGAAAGGTAATTCAACAGTGACTTGCGCAAATAGGTCCAGTAATTTGGCAGCGTACCGGCCGCAGGCATCTTGATACCGGAAATCTCAATCGTGGCTTCCCTACCGTGCTTGAAGTAAGTCATATAATCCTGTCGGCCACCGGTAACACGGTACCAATCGTAACCGTTGGTAATGCCGTCCTGCAGATCGGTCATGTAGCCGGACACGGCATTGGCATGTACTGTGTCAGCAAAGCCGCGACCAACCTGTTGCCACCACGTGTCATCCGGATGCAACCGCGACCAAGTATCCCAGGGGTAGTTAAACACTTCGGAGCCACCGTGGAAGTTGGCAGAAATCACAAAATGGTGTGCCGCCATAAAGCCCATCATGGCGATTGTCTCGGGTTGCCAAGTTTCGTCGTCGGGATGATCACCATCCGCAGGATCGGGGAAATTACGATTGAGATCAACACTGTTAGCGTTGTACCGGATAGCGCCGCTAACGCTGCCGTCACCATTATGATAAGTGCCGTCAGGGTTGGCTAACGGATTAATGTAGATCTCCATGTTGTTGATCATATTCGTGATCCGCGCATCTGTGCCATAGGATGTCAATAGCGAGTCGATCAAGCGTAGCATCATCACATAGCCGGTGACTTCATCACCGTGCATTGTGCTCGAATAGAAAGCCTCCGGCTCATCTTCGTCACTGTTGACATTGTCCGAAATCTTGAGAACCAGTAGTTGCCGTCCCTGGACTGTCGACCCGATATTAATGATCTTGCAGATACTACTGTGGTTATACTCAAACTGATTCATCATGTCGAGATATTGCTGGTAGGTCGGATAGACGTCCCAAGCCTTGGTCTCGGAGAGCGACCTCGCCATGCCCGAGATGATCAAGTCACCGGGATTGGGCAGAATCGTGTAGCTGTAACCCGTGGCCTTGAATTTGGCGAATTCACGGTCATTAGCGTAGGCATAGACGGTGTCGCTTTTGACATTGTCGATGGAGACGATTTTAGTAAGCTCATCCAACTCTTTTGGTGACCGGATAGTGAACTTGAAGTAATACTGGCTGGCTTGGACTGCCGGGGCGACCGCCAAACTCAACAGCGCTACAAAAGCCAATAGCATTAACCTCTTGAACACTGATGCTCCAATCGTCACAGAGATAGTTTAATTGTCAGATCAGGCGGAAGTCCTCAAAGGAGTACCTTTCTCTAACAATATAGGCTCTATCGGCCTCAAAGCAAGCCATTTTCACGGTTGAGCTTGACTTTGGTCATGCTGGGGGCGAAATTGCGGCGTGATCTCTGGTTGGCATGGGCTAACGGTCGCTCTCTCAGCAGAGAGTCGCCGAGGCGCCACTCCCTTTGCGGATGGGTTCCTTGTCTGCAACATTAAGGTATTTAGGGTCTTAACTCGCGATGTCCGATCTGTTCGCATCCATTAAGCAATTCCTTGACGACTACAGTATTGTCTATCGTGCGGCGCACCACCAGCCAACCTACACTTCGGAAGAAGCTGCCAGGGCACGCGGTGAGGAGATGAAAATAGGCGGAAAAGCTCTGGTGATGAAAATCGGAATGGATTTTAGGCTGTTTGTCTTAAGCGGCGCTCTTAAGATCAACTCCGCCGCCATCAAGGAGCGTTTTCAGGAGAAGCGAACTCGATTCGCCACTGCGGAAGAACTTGCGGAATTGACCGGCTGCGTCCCCGGTTGCGTACCCCCCTTCGGTGAGCCGATTCTTCCTCTTCCGCTCTACGTCGATAAGTCGATTCTTGCCAACCAGAAAATCGCCTTCAACGCCGGCTCCCTGACCGATTCAATCATCATGGATGTTGCCGATTACTTGCGTATCGCCAAACCCACTGTCTTCAGTTTTTCGTTGGACAGTTAGAATCTTCCTACGGCTGCATCCGCAGGAAAAATCAATAGAGAATGGGACTGTTGAAAATCCGACAGTCATTCAGGCGCCGTCAGGAATCGTTCCTGACGGCGTCACTTGCAGGGACAACCCGACGTGATTGCCCGAGACGGGGTAGCCACATGGGGCTATCTTTACGGAGTTTCACTTATTCTACTTACATACCTTACACGGTGCCAGCCCGCCTGAGAAGATATAAGCGATAAGGTACACCACATCCGAAATATCAACTATGCTGTCGCAGTTGGCATCACCAGCGACCAATGGCGATGGTGCCAAACCACCGGAAAAGATGTAGGCGATTAGATAGACAACGTCCGAGATGTCGACTATGACGTCGCTATTGGCGTCGCCACAAACATAGTTACTGCCAAATATATTCAGCAGCACCGAGACGTTGTCGCTGTAGTAATTGGCCACTGCCAAATCGGCATTGCCATGCCCGTCCAGATCGGCGGCAAAAACCGAGGTAGGCAAAGAACCGGCTGCGTAGTTCACCGCCGCCGCAAAGGTCCCATCACCGTTGTTCTTCAGCACCGAGACGTTGTTGCCGTAGAAATTGGCCACCGCTAGATCACGATCCCCATCCCCGTCCAGATCGGCCGCAAAGACCGAGCGCGGGCTAGAACCGGCCTCGTAGTTTACCGCCGCCGCAAAGGTCCCATCACCGTTGTTCTTCAGCACCGAGACGTTGTTGCCGTTGAAATTGGCCACTGCCAGGTCGGCATCGCCATCGCCGTCTAGATCGGCGGCAAAGACCGAGTAAGGGGAATTACCGGCCCCGTATTTCACCGCCGCTGCAAAGGTCCCATTCCCGTTGTTCTTCAGCACCGAGACGTTGTTGCCGTAGTAATCGGCCACCACCAGATCACGATCCCCATCACCGTCCAGATCGGCAGCAAAGACCGAGGTAGGGTAAGAACCGGCTGCGTAGTTTACCGCCGCCGCAAAGGTCCCATCCCCGTTGTTCTTCAGCACCGAGATGCTGTAGTAATTGCCCACCACCAAGTCGGCATCGCCATCGCCGTCCAGATCGGCCGCAAAGACCGAGTAAGGGGAATTACCGGCCCCGTAGTTCACCGCCGCTGCAAAGGTCCCATTCCCGTTGTTCTTCAGCACCGAGACGTTGCTGCTATTGGTATTGGCCACTGCCAGGTCGGCATCGCCATCGCCGTCCAGATCGGCGGCAAAGACCGAGTAAGGGTTGGCACCGGCCGCGTAGTTTACCGCCGCCGCAAAGGTGCCATTCCCGTTGTTCTTCAGCACTGAGATGTTGCCGCCGTAGTAATTGGCCACCGCCAGATCACGATCCCCATCCCCGTCCAGATCGGCGGCAAAGACCGAGTAAGGGGCGTTACCGGCCGAGTAGTTCACCGCGAAGGACGTAGAAAACTCAACCGGTACGTCGAGCGTCTTGGCGCCGCCCTGATAGGTGAATCTGATCGTGTTATGGAAAGTGCCTTCAGTGCTCTTCGGACCAACCGTAATAGTGATTGTCGCCGAATTAATGCAACCGGCTGGTACAGTACCGCTTGCCGGTAACGTAATATTGACATCGCCGCCGACAAGGGATGAAGTCCAGTTGATCGATTGGTTACCGTCGTTTGTCAATGAGAGATCCTGAGTCGCGGTGGCGTTTACACCAGCGTGGAGCGGAGAAACAGGCGCACAGGTCAATATCTGATAAGGCGCCATCGCTATGCACGGATAGCTCAGGAATTTTACCGGGTTATCCAAATCAGCGCCCTGCCCATTTACAAAATTGCCGGCATCCAGATCCTCCAAAAACTCAATACGTAGCGAGTCGTTGACGTAGCGAGCAGACGAAGTATAGCGGTCATCCGCGCAATAAGAGGCTGGAGTGCCTTGACAACCATTGGTATTGGTGTTGGTCAAGTTGACCGGCTCACCCCAGGTTTCACCCCAGGTGGATGAAGGGGAGATGAAGACTTCGCCGTTGGGGTAGCTATTGACAGAACGGTCGGGCGAAGCTGTCGTTCCGAGATAGCGGGTATATGTCGCATAGAGCAAAGTATCATTTAACACCGAGGAGACGCACTGGGTCAGATTGATTTTGCAGACATTGTATTCGAACGCCGGGGTAAGGCTTGCGTCATCGTGATTGTTGGCGTCGAGCACCATTTTCTTGCAGGTCGGGGTACAACTCGACCAGTGGTACAACTTGGCTTCCTGATTCGAGACAGTGGTGGCCACCGAATCATAGATATTGCCGATGAAAAGGATGTGGAAGCAGTTGTCGGCGGTGAACAGCACCGAGACTTCTTCTCCGCAACGCTCTTTGGCCGCGGTCGGGTAATTGGTGACGTTCACACGAGAGCCCCAACTCGCACCCATGTCGGGCGACAAACGATATCCCAAATCGTTGTTTTCGCGATTGGCAGTTGCTTGCCTTCCTATCGGATAGGCGATAACGACCCTGTTGGAATAGGGATCGGCAGCGATATCGTAGCCAGTTGTTTGACTGGAATCGATGAAGGTACCGCAGGTACCGTACATGCCAGCTTCCATATTTGTACCCGAAGATACGCCTCGGAAGTAGGTAATAGCATTGTAACCGGCGGAGGTATTGCCATCCTCTGCCGCAATGTGAATGAGAAGTTTGCCGGTGCCGTCCTGATCGGCAGCCACAACCGGCCAAATATAGTTCGTGAAAACGCCACGGCATGCGATGCCCTCGCAGTTAACGACGGTCGAGGGCGGGTCTATGGCAGTGAAATCTGTGCCGCCCGAAGAGGCTGCGAGAGCGGAAGTGGTGGCCGGACCTCCACCGTAATGGTTGACCACAAGTCCCTGTTTTGGAAAACGTCAACCGTACAGAAACGACCTGTTGTCTTCTCCAAGGTTCCTGAGACGTCAAAAACTGCATCCAGTATGCCATTCTTGTATGACGTGTAGTGAATGGCACGGGCGTTCGCATTATAAGGTGCCACAGCGTACGTCCAGACGAAGTAAACACGGCCGTCGGCGCCCACCGCAACTTGGCGGGCCATACGGCTATTGTGCTGCAGATCGTAATCGGTAGTTCCAAGAAGAATGCCGGGCGACATGTAGAAGCCTAACGCCGTGGAACTTGCGTCCGGATTGTTACCAATGGCGCTTGGTGTCTCAGGTTCCCCATCCGTCAGCGGCTGGTTCCGTGACTCAATCGGAACCATGTGTGGTCCGTTGTCGTCTCCCGCGAACGCGGTGGGTACTACCAACATGAACAACATTATCACTGCCACGACCAACATTGAATTGGTCATACGCTTTCGATGGCACGATGTCTGTTGTTTGGTCGAACTTGAAGGAATCTCCACGAAGGAACTGCAAGAATCCTTGCCGCAGCAATTGGCAGCCGCAGTGTGTCTCTTTCTTGAGACTTTGAGTGAAACGATACCGAAATGCATTTCTGCCTCCAATAGAGGTTGCGAAGACCTAAAGAAGCAATCTCTCAGTTTGGTCATCTCGGGTCTGGGCACTCAGACGAGTGCCAAACTCGAAAATTCAAATCAGCCAAGCTCTGATTTTATAATTTACAGAAGTGAATCTAACCGATCAACGTCCACTTGTCAACCGATTTTCTGGTCAAATCTTTCGATAACTCTGTGGTTTTGCTCCCGCGAGCTTATCCGCATGCACTCAGTTCAAATATCTTCCCCGGATTCAGAATCCCCCGGGGATCAAATACTTTCTTGATTTGTCGCATCAGTTCCACCGAGCCGGAATGCTCCAAACCGAACATGGCTTTGTGCCCCAAACCAATGCCGTGTTCACCTGAGATCGTGCCACCGCAGTCGATGGCTTTGTGGATGATTTTCCGGTTGATCTCCAGACCTTTACCCCATTCGTCGGCGTCCTCCTTACGGGCAAGAATGAGAGCATGCAGAAGCCCCATTCCGACATGCCCAAAGGCGTGAATCAGAAGCCCCGATTCCTCCGCAAGTTGGCGGCAATACTGCACCATTTCCGGAAGCTTGGAAATTGGGAACGCAACATCGTTGCGAATGATCGAATAGCCAGGGCGTCGTAGTTTGATGGCGTTGGTAGCGTAATGTCTAATCTCCCATGGGTTCTGCCCTGATGCCAAGGTCAACGGCTCACCTCCCATTTCGGCTGCAACACCGGCAGCCGTTTCGGCGGTGGCTTGTAATACCGGCTCCGGTCCGTGGATTTCTAGGAACAGGCAGGGGGTTTCCTGCAGTCCATAGTTGTTCAGAAGATTGAGCGCTTCAATAACGCTACGGTCAAGAAACTCCACGGCGGCCAAGTCAAGTCCATAGCGCATCAGCTCGGAGACTGTCTGTGCCGCCTCATACTCGGATTTGAATTTGAACGCAATCTTGCGATTTCCTTCCGGGATGCCCATCAACTGCAACGTAACCGATGTGATCACCGCCAGAGTTCCCTCGGAGCCGGCGATCAGATCGATAAGGTTGTAGCCCGACGATCGCTTGACTGCGTGGTTGCCGATCTTATATCGTGTGCCGGTTCCATCGACTATCTCCAACTCAAGCACGAAATCCTTGGTGCCGCCATACTTAACCGAATAGATGCCGCTGGCGTTGGTCGAAACCATTCCGCCAATTGTGGCAACATCCGAACTGCCACCCGGCGATGGCGGGAAGAACAAGCTTTCACGTTTGAGATAGTCGTTCAACTTGTCGTAAACAACGCCCGGTTCGAGCTTGACTTGCAAGTCTTCAGGCCAGAGTTGAATGATTTTGTCCATACGAGAAACGTCAAGCACGATGCCACCCTTGATTGGAATAGCGCTCCCTTCAAGGTCACTACCGGCACCCCTTACCGTCAATGGTAGGGCATGCTCATAGCAATAGCTGACGACCGATTGAATCTCGTCGGCGGTTAGCGTCTGTACCAATGCCTCCGGTTGTACTGGTGGTAAGGAGGATTCGTCGATCGAGACTGACTCCAAAGCAGATGGGTTGTTCGTTACCCTATCATCACCGACTATTTTGCGCAGGTCACCAAGGATGCTCATATCTTCCTCACGATTGGACACATTCTCCGTCCACGAACGCCGCATGTTATGCAATTGCCGAGCGAATTGCAAGAGGGGACACTCTATAGAAGCAAGTTGACCTCCAAGTCATGATCGCGTATTATGCCCAAGACATGCTATCCGTCAATCGTCACCGTCAACACCGGGGCCGACGCCTCTTTGCGACAATTGCGCTGTGCCTCGTGATCTTCTGCTTGTCCTCGTCGGCGGTTGTGGCAAGATCATCACCCGCTCCCAAAGCTCAACCGCAGGTGACCACAGTTGTCGTGCCTGAGCACGAAGTCTTGGGTCGGGAGTTGCCGCTTTGGAGTGGTCTGCCGTTTGTCGGCATCTTATTGTCAATCGCAATCATCCCGATGATGGCGCCGGTCTTCTGGCATCACCATTTTCCAAAAGTGTCAATTGCGTGGTCGCTGATAATGGCGGTACCACTTGTGATTGCCTACCGCGGAGAGGCGATCTATCAGCTTTCGCATATCGTGCTTGCCGATTATATCCCGTTTCTGATTCTGATTGGTGGGCTGTTTATCGTCTCAGGCGGCATTTATCTCAAGGGGACGCTGGTCGGCAAACCTTTGATCAATACGGCCATGCTATTGATCGGCACAGTCCTGGCGTCCTGGATGGGGACGACGGGGGCTGCGATGTTGCTGATTCGGCCGGTGATTCGTGCCAACAAAGCACGCCGCTACAAAGTGCATACTATCGTTTTCTTCATTTTCCTGGTTGCCAATATCGGCGGGACTCTGACACCGTTGGGAGATCCGCCCTTGTTTCTCGGCTTTCTTAAAGGCGTGCCATTCTTCTGGACACTGCATCTGTGGCCGCAGATGCTGATGGCTGCGGTGCCCTTGTTGGCAATCTACTATGTCCTCGACACGATTCTTGCGCGCAGAGAGAAATTCAGCCCGCAGTCCGACTCAACAGAGGAGGAGACATTAGCAGTCTATGGCTGGCACAATTTCCTTTTGCTGTTGGGAATAGTCGGCGCCGTGCTGATGTCGGGCAGTCTGGATTTAGGTGGCTATTCGCTATTCGGTATTCACTTCACCTATCAGTCAACTCTGCGTGACATCTTGATCGTGATTCTTACTCTGGTCAGTCTTGCTACTACAAAGAAGCACCACCGTGCAGCCAATGATTTTAGCTGGGGGCCGATACGTGAGGTCGCCATTTTGTTTTTTGGAATCTTCATCACGATTGTTGCGCCGCTCTTGATTCTGCGTGCTGGAGCAGATGGCTCGGGAGCATTCTTGATCAATGCTGTCAACACTCCGGCGCGATTTTTCTGGGCGTCGGGCGGATTATCATCTTTTCTTGATAATGCGCCCACTTACCTGACCTTCTTCACTCTGGCGCTTGGCAATCTGGGGATCAATCCGAGCGATGTCACGGCAATTCTAAACGGCCAGTTGCAGCATCCCGCTGCGGCGCAGTTTGTCCGTGACCTGACCGCAATCTCCACCGGTTCGGTGTTTATGGGCGCCATGACGTACATCGGCAACGCACCCAACTTCATGGTGCGATCGATTGCGGAAGAATCCAAAATCGCTATGCCGAGTTTCTTCGGCTACATGATCTGGTCGGTCGGAATCCTGATTCCGATCTTTGTCGTGATAAGTGCTATTTCTTATATCTTCTGACGCGGGAGAGCGAGATGTTCAAGAAAATCCTCTGTCCTACTGACCTCAGCGAACGGTCGCTTTCAGCGATTGCTAAGGGTGTTGAATTGGCGCGGCTATGCGGCGGCGAAATTGTATTGCTAAACGTGCGGCCAGAGTTCATGAAAAGGAAAGAAATGGTGATGCTGCGCGTGTCGGCATCTGAGTTTCTCAAAGATGAAGGCGATATGGCGGTAGCGGCACGGAAGATTATGGAAGCCGAGTTGGTGAAAGCCGGTGGTGAAGACGTTCCACATCAGATGCTGATCCGCGAAGGCGACCCGCACAAGGAAATCCTAGAGGTAGCGGAGCAACTCCACTGCGATTTGATCATCCTGACTACAACCGGACGCGATCACCTGTTGGAACACATCAAGGGGAGTGACGCCGAACGAATAGTATCCGCCACGCATGTGCCGATATTGGTGCTACCGGTTACATAGCGCCTTACACCACGCCCTTTTCGACTTTGATTAACTTATGAAGATATGTCTGTACCTGCGTCAGATTTTTGTGCGCTGTCGGTTTGTTGAGGCTCAGCCGTTTCCGCATCAATCGCATCCAGTTTCGCCTTCCAGTCGACTTCCAAATGCTTGGGAACTCTAAAACCGACCAGTGCGGATTTGAAGCGGAAACCGGTCGTCTGTGTCCTGAGGTATTCTTTTTTCAGCTTGTTGAAGAGTTTCTCTTTGCGTCCAGCGACGGCATCGAAAGATTCAATGCGCAGCAGGAGCATCTCAATCGTCTCGCGACGTTCGAGCATCTGCCGCACGGTATCGTAATCCTTGAGGTTGAAAATGGTCTGAATGATCGGCTCGAAAAAGACCATTGCCTGCGACCCGATATAGTTGAGTGGTTTGACCGATTCCAGAGCCATAATAGCCGGCGCCGTCATTTTCCAGTGCACAACTTTCTTCGCCAGCTTGTCGAGCAGTGCCTTCTCTTCGTCGCTGTATTTGCCGGCTGCGTTTTGGTCGTCGGCGGAGTGAAGTGGAAAAAAACCCATAATGTATGTCTAACCTCGGAGACTGTTAATCCCCATCGGGGACATAGTTGATTTTCTGCCGGACGATTTCCATGGCCTGATCCTTGTTGCCTGCAAAACGGATGAATAGTCCGCGGAAATTCTCCAGCCGTGACGGACTGGGGAACGGTGACAACAGCACGCCGTTTTTGTCGGCATAATACGAACGATACTGCGCCCATTCCTTCTCGATCTTATTGACAACGTACTTGACGCGGACTTTGGTGTCTGTGAACTCGTAGGTGGTCTTGGTGAAGTACTGCGTCAGCGATCCATACAGGATGAGGGCCGCAATTGCCGTAAAGATGGCGTTGTAGGTAAGCAGGTACACCAATGCAGCCAATACGACTAGAAACACGATGACAAGAGTTGTGACCAGCGGTCGTGCTTTGGCGGGCTGGGTTGACCAACTCAGCAATGGTGGCTCGGTCACTGGTGCGATTGTCGCCGCTTCCGGATTTTGTGGAGACTGATCGGCCATGTTTGTCGTCAGACTACTGCTCCGGTTCCGTATGGTAGCGCTCCTTGCGGATGCGATTGATCTCGTCGAGCAACTCCTGCCCATCGACCAGTTGCTTCTTGATAAGCAGACTGACCAGTGCTTCCTGCGCCAGATTGTTGGAAAGAGTCAGTTCTTCGAAAGTGATAATATGCTCCTTGCCGTTGAGTACCATCTTCATCGCGACGTTCGGTTTAAGCTGATCAGTCATGATTTTCGCCTTTCAACATTACGTTCATGCTTCCCGATTTGAATCCGCCAAGGTCTATCGTGGTAAAGAAGAATCCGATCTCTCGAAACCGCTCAACAATTCGGTCGCCAGTCCCATTGCTTAATACCTTTTGCATGTCTTCGAGCGGCAGTTCGATGCGCGCCACTGTGTCATGATGCCGCACGCGCAACTGCCTGAAGCCCAGTGAACGCAGAAATTCTTCGGCCTGTTCAATCTGCTTCAGTTTATCCTTTGTCACCTGAGAACCATACGGTATGCGCGATGCCAGACAAGCGGATTGCGGTTTGTCCCAAACCGTCAGCCCGAAGCTTTTCGCCAGTTGACGAATCTCCTCTTTGGTCAGCCCGGCTTCAAGCAGCGGTGATTTCACTTTCTTCTCTTTGGCGGCCTTCATTCCCGGACGGTGATCGCCGATGTCAGACGCATTCGCGCCGTCACATACTACCTCATGCCGCGATCTCTCCGCAAGTTCAGTCAGCCTCTGGAATAGTTCCGATTTGCAGAAAAAACAGCGATCAGGGGAATTTTGTACGTAGCCGGGATCTTCGAGTTCTTTTGTCTCAATCTTGATTATACGATCCTCGGGAAGACCCAACTCGCCGGCAAACTTGCGCGCAAGCTCGTACTCCGAACGCGCCAGTGATTCGGAAGCGCCGATTGCCGCCATGGTATTCTCTTTGCCAAGCACTTGAACTGCCGCAAACAGTAGGAACGATGAGTCAAGTCCGCCGGAGAAAGCAATAATTACTCTCCGATACGACGACAAAATCGCCTTAAGCTGTTCATACTTTGTTGTCAGAGTTTCGGGCAGCATAGCTAAGGAATCCGCCAATCGTGAACTTTTGTCGTATAACCGGCTCGCCAATGCCATCACCGTTTTTCCTCAAAGTTGGTTCGCCAACTGCAGGTGCAAAGGCGAGGAACGTGCGGCTACAGCGAATACTTGCCAAAATCTTCCGGGCTGATATTGCGCAGTCGTTCCTTGAGGCTCTCCGGATCATTGATCCGCTCAGGTAGTCCTTCCTCTTCTCCGATAGCGAACAATTCGGCGGCGACGAAGATCGGGGCGCCGGTTTTGAGGGCGATAGCGATCGAATCGGAGGGACGGGCGTCAATTTCCTGCACCTCGCCATCGTGCGACACATAGATGCGGGCGTAGAAGGTCTGGTCCTTCAGTTCAGTCACTTCCACCTTTTCGACGGTGCCGGAAAGCGCCGTCAGGAAAGCGGGAATCAAATCGTGAGTCAGGGGGCGTTTGGACTTGATTTGCGAAAGCTCCATCGCAATTGCCCACGCTTCAAAGTGACCGATCCAGATCGGAAGCACCTTGTCCGTGTTCTCGGCGGCAAGAATCACTACGGGGGATTTGGAGGTAATATCCAGAGCCAACCCGTGAATTCGTGCCCGGAGCATTTCTTTGGTCATTCAGTCTTCTTGACTACCCACACTTTCAGATTTGCCGTGACCTCAGAAGCGACTTTCACCGGAATTGTGTAGACGCCAAGCGCTTTCAGAGGCTCCTCAAGCATGATCTTCTTGCGATCGATCTCGATTCCCTGTGCAGCTAACAAATCCTCTATCGCTAGCGCCGTAACCGAACCGAATACTTTGTCGTCTTCGCCGACATTAACCTCGGCAGTGCAGGATGCTTTCTCAAGACGCACCTTGATCGTTTCAGCGGCGCGACGGACTTTGGCCTGCCGTAGTGTTTGCTGACCGCGAAGCTGCTCGATGGCGCGCAAATTGCCTTTAGAGGCCGTAATAGCCAGATTGCGCGGGATCAGGTAGTTGCGACCATAACCCGCCTTGACCTCAATCACCTCGCCACATTTGCCAAGAGTTTCGACGTCCTCTTTCAGAATCACCTTCATCGTTTCTATCTCCTACTTCTCATTCTTTCTACGTGTTAACCCAGTTGTTTCGCCCGAATTTTGCGGAAATCAAACTTCGAGTCTAACAACGCCACCAAAGGCAGCACGATTCCTGCTACCACCTGTGTCAGGAACAGGAACAAATATATAGCGATCTTTGCCGCCGTCGGAAAGCGCCGCGTACGCAGAAAATACTCAAGCAGCGACAGACCGCAAATCGAATACAGCGCCGCAAAAAACAGCAGCGCGTTCCAGCCAATAATCGCCAACGCCGACTGATTAGTCAACACCATTATCACTGCGACTCCCAGCGGGATCACCAGCCATTCGGGGAGCTTCCAGAGCGAAAACTCACTGATCGGTCGCGCGAAGATCCCTACAATACGCACTAAGTAATTGCCCACCAGCACACTTACACCGAACATGGCGACTATCAGCAAGAGAATCGCCGCCGGGAAATAATAGGGCAGCTTGTCCGCGAGACGATTCATCGTGTCGAGAATCAAGCTCTGCTGCTGCAAAGTGTAAACTCCCGGCATCTGAGCAGTAAGCGCCATCTGTCGAAGCTCTGCACCTAGGAATTGCAGCATACGAGCGAAGAAGCCATAGTTGACCGCGACCGCAATCGCCGGAAATAGCGTGCCCGCTGCAACCGCGGTCGTCGCTCCAAAACCTTTGCCTCTCACAAATGCCATTACCATAGCCGGTACTACCATTCCCGATATCAGTACGATTCCCGCGGCGGCTCCACGCCACATCAATGTGCCGACGAGCGCCAGTAGTATCGACAATGCCAGGAGCCAATACTGGCGAGCGAACCAGAGATAGTACACTCCGATCAGCCCCAATACGGACAATATCGTCAGCGGGGGGTGCCGCAGCGCCAGCGGGAAAAAGAGCGCAATTGCCAACGCGCAGACATAATCAATACGTTGTCTGCCGTCAGTCAACATCACTTGCGCTCGGACTAACGATAAGTATCCGCCGTGTACGGCAGAAGCGCGATATGACGCGCGCGCTTGATGGCGGTCGTCAGCAGCCGCTGATGCTTGGCGCAATTGCCGGTCACTCGGCGTGGAACGATTTTGCCGCGCTCCAGCATGAACCGGCGCAACAACTTGTCGTCCTTGTAATCAATAGTTGTGACCTTGTTTTCGCACAGACGGCATGGTTTCCGTCGTCTTCTATCAAATCCTTCAGCCATGATTCCTTATCTCCCGAAATTCGATTTCAAATTTATGCTTCTTCCGTCGATCAGCCTCTATCCATTGATTGGGTGGGCGGAATAGTGATTTGAGCCGCGGCAGCAGCCAAGGCTTCGGCCTGCTCACGGCGCACTTCCAGATCGATCTCGGAAACAACCGTCAGAAAACGAATGATCCGTTCGTTGACCTTAAAAGCATTCTCGATCAGCGGCGGCATGTTGGGTAAAGCATGATAGAGGAAATGTGTGTAGAAACCCTGGCGTTTGTGTTTGATCTCGTACGCCAGTCGGCGGATTCCCCAACGCTGGGTTTCGACAATATCGCCGCCATTGGACGTGATCAATTCTTCCACCTTCTTGATTTCGGTTTCGATTTCGGACTCGGAATACTGTGCGTCGGTGATAAATGTGGTTTCGTAAAGTCGCAAGATTTACCTCCCTCCGGACTATAGTTGAAACCATAGGTCTTCCGGCTTCACCGAAAGACAGGGA
>CAIYYT010000085.1 GCA_903930455.1 uncultured bacterium
CCAGAAGATCATGCCATCGACATCATTAACAAACCGCCGCACTTGCATGGTCACGATTACACTGCCTCGCGATGCAACGCTCAGCTGTACGTCCCGCGATCGTGCTCGTTCTGATTGAAGATCGGGGTTACCAATGGCGAAAACATCATTGCTCCAGAACAGCGCATCAATCGACGGAAGACGGAACGACTCAGCATAATTTGCGGTTACTTCAGCGTGAACATGCTTGTCGAACGAAAATGACAACGCCAGGTGCGGTGAGCTGTAAGTGCGCCCATCAACATGATCGAGGCGGTACGCGAGCGAATAATCAGATTGCAGCAGCCATAGGTTTTGTCGAAGCTTTCCGCGACCAAACACTGCCGAAGTCCTGCGGTTGATTCTTGGCAAAGACGATTGCGGTTGGATCTGATCATCGTTGAAGAAGCTTTCGGACAGATACTGACCACCAAACGCAACATCAAGTCTCTGTCGTAACGACCACTGTTTTTCGAGATCGAGTTGCCGCGCAACTTGCAGGTAATGCTTGTCGTAAGCGGATACGCTTTGCTCATCGAGATAATGCTGCGTCAATTCGCGATAGCTCCCGACCACGCGTAGCGCTGCCGTCGTGTAATTGGCTGTGAGCTGAGTATTAACATGACGCGCACTCGCAGCAGGAGTCTCCTGTAATACCGCGCCCGGTATGCCGTGATGACTGTCGAAGTGGCGCGCGCTCAATGTTAGATACCGAAGCTGATCATATCCGAGCGTCACGAAGTAGCTTGCCAAACGGCTGAAGTTATTGGCGCGGCGCTGTTCGCCAAGATACGGATGCGTGAAGGCGTAATCATTTCTGCTGAAGCCGTATTCATAGTTGGCGAGTAACTGCAATCCGGCAATATCATTTCGCGTTAGTTGCAATGACTCGCGGGTGAGTGAGTAGCTTCCGACCGCGCTTGTCAACGACGCCCCGTTATTGCGCTCGTTCTCAGTTTGTCTGGAGATAATGTTGACTGCCCCGCCGAGAGCGCCATCTCCGAAACGCGCTGCCGCGCCGGAAGTGTAGACCTCAATCCGCTCTACGGATGACAGCGAGACTTGTGACAGATCGGCCGCGCCACCATCGGGATTAATTCGCACACCGTCAAGCAACACCAGAGTCCGTTGCGGCGACAATCCTCCAAGCGACAGGTACTGCGCTCTACCGTCCGATTGTACTTGATAGCCTTTCTCATTGAGAAATCCGCCGACATCATTGCGTGTGCGCTGTCGAATTTGCGGCGCAGCATATTGTTGAACACCTGCGTTTGATTCCCGCTCAGCGGACACTGTCTGTGCATTTGCCTTGACAATTATGGGATGCAGCGCAATATCAAACGTTGCAAGTTCCCCTTCCCGCACGAGCATTGCCGGACTTTGTGTCTTGACAAAAAACGCTGACGCAAACTGCAGCGAGACCGTACCCGGCATTACGCGCGCGATGCGGTAGCGCCCATCGCTGTCACTGATCGCTGTCGTGCCTTCAGGCAGCACCGTCACGACTACGCCTGCAATTGCCTGAAACATCACGTCATCGGTGATCTTGCCGGAAATAGTAGCAAAGTCCTGTGCAGAAGCGTCCGCACACAGAAGCGACGCGATCACGAAGATGATCGGAAATAAGAGAAGTACGCCCCCTCTCCTTCGTCGATCTTTTTGGAAAAGTGCCCTGAGGATAGATCGCATAACACAATCTCCTTGGGCGGGAATGAAAAATCCGACTCAATTCACTGTCAAAACCAAAGCGGTTCTGACCTACAGATGAGCCGGACTCGGATTTGTTCGACCGCGCCAGTATCGCCGAACAATTCTGGATTCCCGCTTTCACGGAAAAACAAGAGAGGGCGATGTTGGCTAGGTCGGTTACTCTCCCGAACCCGCGCCGGAATAAGTGAACGTTGGTGGCTTTCGGCAGGTCTCCTGACTTGGCAGTTTTCGCGCCCGCGTTTGCGGGACGCTACCTACTCTCCCTCGCCTTCCCGAACTTCGACAAGCTCAGTGGCACGGTGGGGATTTCGTCGCTGCTTACAGTAGCGGGGCTGTGCGGGATTTTCACCCGCTTCCCTATTAAGCTTCGCACCGAAAGCCGGTGTATGATGATACGAGGATAGAATTGTTGAAGGAAGATGTCAAGGTGTATTCAGAAACAGGAGAACCAATATGATGCAAATTGGTGGGATGCGCTGGAACGCCGTTGCCACATTTGTCAGTGTTCGCATGACAACCCAGGAAGCCCTATCTGTGCAGTCACATGATTTGGAGCTCAATCCCTAGCTAACGAATCAGCCTGATCTCTGTCTCAGGGGTAATAATCTCCGTATCAAACGCTATGCGATTATCAGCTCGCATACGGCGCAGTTCAGACACCATTTGGGCGACATTATAGGGCCCGGGCAACTGCGAAGCAATTTCATTAGCCGTGACGTTCTTGCGGGGAGCCCCCATTTTCTTGAGCAAACTGACGATGACTTCCCTGAAGGTCTCCTCGCGCACCTCAGATTCGACCTGTCTCGACCGTGTGATAGCACCTTCAATCAATTTGCTGATTTCCTTCCTTAGACTCTCAATGCGCTCATTGGCAATGTCCTGCCGCTCAAGCAATGTCGATAGCTGCCTTTCTGTCTCGACCTTCACTGCTTCGACTTTGGCATTTGCTTTCTGTTCGACTTCGGTCGCGGATTTCTCTTCGACCGGCGTATTTTCCGGCCACATGTGCTTTCGCATATCTGAGACTGTGTCACGCATCATCGAAAATGTGTCAGCATATAGCTTGTCAAACAGCTTTTCGAGTCGCTCGACGCTAGAGCCGATTCCTTTTGCGGCCTCCTTCGTATTCCCCGATAACGCTGACGACATGCGGTAGAAAACAATCGAGAGCCATATGGCAACCACAGCGAGCACGAGAGCCGCGACTGTCGCTGGCAAATGAAACGATGTCAAGCCCAGTCATCATGCATAGTCTTCCTTTCCAGCCATCTGGCTTGAATGTGAACTTGGTGAGTCCGGACGTGAGAATTGCTCTTCACTCCCCACGAACGAACTACTGGCTTCTTATCACCGAAATATCATGCAAAAAGTCAATCTAGTCAAGAATTGCTTTCATTTATTGCGTCCTTTATCCGCAGAAGCGCGTGCTTCGCTCTAATTCAGAAAGTGGCTCCAGCCGAAATAACCATGCCCAGTATCAGATACTATGACCGCTCCGATTGCCCCACCAACTGCCCACACGCCGCTGCGATCTTCAGACCTTTGGCTTTGCGGAATGTCACTGCCGGACAGCGGGGATACAAGTACTCGCGGAAGCGGTCGATGGCTTCCATTGTCGGCGCTTTGAAGTCCAGCGGAGTAAACGGTTTGAGCTTGCCACCCTTCCCCGAAGCTGGATTCCCGCTGAAGTCTACCCCGTGCTTTGACACGGGGCGGGAATGCCCCGCTCTCGGTTTGGTTTCTTTGATCGGCGCCAGAGGTGTGCCCTGATCGTCGAAAATCGGATTGTAGGCGATCAGGTTGACTTTGCACGGCAGCTTGCGAGTCAGATCAGCCAGTGCTTTGGCACATTCCATCGTGTCGGTGATGCCGGCGATCATGATGTATTCCAGCGTCACGCGGTCGCCAGCCTGGGCGATGTAATCCCGACAGGCGGGAATCAGTTCAGCAAGTGGATTAGCTTTCGCCGAGGGCACCAGTCGCTCGCGCAGTTGTTGAATCGGCGCATGCAGCGACAACGCCATACCGGATTTCAACTTGTACTTGGTCAATTCCCGAAGTTGCTTCACCAACCCGACGGTAGAAATCGTAAACTTGCGCGCAGAGATGGAAATACCAAGCTCCGAACTGGCAGTTTCGATCATGTGTATCACATTCTGTAAATTCAACAGCGGCTCCCCCATCCCCATCAACACGATATTGGCAACACCAATCTCCCCTGCCAGCCGTCGCGCCAGCACCAATTGCCCGAGCATTTCGCCAGTGGTAAGGTTCCGTTTGAATCCGAGCAAACCGGTCGCGCAGAACTTGCAGCCGATCGTGCAGCCAACCTGACTTGACATGCAGAGCGCCGATCGCCCATGAACCGGTATCAACACCATTTCGATCAGATTACCGTCGTGCAACTTTACGAGAAATTTGCGAGTGCCATCGTCCGGGTCGCGTTGTTCTTTCACAACTTCCGGCAGGACGATTTCGCATCCGGCCTGTAATTTGTCACGGAGCGGCTTGTTGAAGCTGGACATGCGGGTGAAATCGTAGATTTCCTTCTGATAAACCCACTGGAAGAGCTGTTTGGCGCGAAACGGCTTCTCCCCAAATTCCGCCATCAGCATTTCCATCTTGGCAAGCGACATACCGAAAAGGTTGGTGCGTGAAGGTGTTGACATAGCGTTACAAACAACGTTTATTGTGCGGTTTGGCAATCACTTTTTGGAGGTTCGCGTGGCTGAAGTTGCAACAATAGACGATCTGGTCGGCAGATTAAACCGGCTAAAGGAGTTTCTTTGACCTCGCCAAGCGGACCGATAAGATAAAGCAGCTTGAGCAGCAGACGGTTGCC
>CAIYYT010000086.1 GCA_903930455.1 uncultured bacterium
CGCTACATCTCCCGTCGAAGTACTCGATCAATCAATTCCGTGTGATGTGAGTCTGTCAGTAGTTCTTGCAGTCGCAAGTCGAACCGGGAGCTGTACCTCCGGAAAAGATGTAGGCAATCAGGTAGACCACATCACTGATATCGACCGCGTCGGTACAGTCAGCATCTCCTGACCCGATCGCATTCGGAGTCGGGGCTAGACCGCCGCTAAAGATGTAGCTAATCAAACAGACCACATCACTGATGTCCGTGATTCCGTCATTGTTGGCATCAGCCACCTGCCACGAACACAGAGTGCTGTAATTAACGTGCGCCACCATGAGCGGGCTGAAGCTCGAATACTGGTTCTGGCTGTCTTTGGCTCTTACCTTGTAATAATGGTCGCCGAGCTCAAGATCCGTCACAAATAAGGTGGTGTCTATTGCTGAGTCAGTCAGCATTACTGAGGTTGTACAGTATTCTACTGGATAGATATCGTCGATGTACCAACCACCGGTGTTCTGGCTGCCATCTGTAACATAGCGAAAGCGAAACATTACATCCTGTCCAACAAATAGGGCCAGCGAGAATTTGGCCAACATCCAGCCGCTGGAATTGCCGGTGATGCCGTGACCGAGATTTTGGCCATTCGGGTTGTCCTGAGTAGTGATACTTCCCGGAATCGACGCCCATGATGAGCCACCGTCGACGGAAGCTTCGACATAACCGTAGTCCCAGCCTGATGCAATGCTGTAACTCGTCCAGAATCGAAGTGTGTCACCGCTAGCGATGTGCAAGGTTTGCCCCATCGACAAACGGGTGTCAATATTGCTCGTATTACCGCTGAAGTAGGAGTGAGTGCTGGAGTGGCAACTGCCAGTAGCGAGAGTGAAGCCGTTTTCTATCCAGGCCGGTGTCACGTTCTCCAGACTGTCGGTGATGCGCACGACGTCCTTCATCTGCCAGACTTCAAATGACTGAGCCGGATTGTGCTGGTCGGAATGGTGCCAGTAGAGCTGAAAATGGGTCGTATCCACATTGCCGATGGCATGGATGGTCGGTGCGACCGGTGCGCGAAGTCCCTCAGGGTTGCCAGCAACACGGGCGTAGAAAAGGTTCGGTTGAAGTTGCGACTCCACCAGCGGAGTGATTCTGGAGACTGGCGGCCAGAAGCCGTCGCTGTTATTACCCACTTCAATGCTGACAGCATAGATTTTCTCTTTGGTGGTCTGCTCCCCGTATTCCCAGTCGAAGCTGCCGCCATTGACAGGATAGAGCGTTAGCCAGGGCGGACCGGGCGTGTAGCCGGTCATGGCTTGGACTGTATCTCCCATCTGAGCAAAAATATCATCGTCGGGACAGTAAAGCCTATCATAACCCCATGGATAGAGAAACAAGCCCGCATAAGAATGGTAGTTGGCAATAATGCTAAAGTGCCGGGCATTGATAAAATCCCTTTGCGCTTGAATCTCCGGTTCTGAGAATGGAGCTGCGCCGCGATAGGTCTCGCTCCACGGCATAGATGAAGAACCCTCTTCATCATAGCCCCACTGATAGCCGTAGTTCCGGTTGATATCGACACCGAAACTTTCGCTTGGCTCTCCGTTGTCACGACGATTCTTGCGCCACATTCCACCGCCGCCGGGATTGGTTTCCTCGTTGTAGGCGTAGCCATCAGGATTCAAGCAAGGGGAGAAGAACAACTCGCGATTGTCAACCAGATAGGTCGCTTGCGGGTCGGTACCGTAGTTGTTGGTCAAATAGTGCATGAAATAGATCAGCACTTCCGGAGTAATGACTTCCCGCGCATGATGGCAGCCGTAGTAATAGACTTCCGGTTCGTCCTCATCAACATTGGGGTTGTCCGAAATCTTGATGACCCAGATCGGTCGTCCTTCGATACTACTGCCGATACTCCACTTCGAAGTGACGATGTCGGGGTGAGCGTTAGAGATCGAGTCCAGCACAAGCCCGATTTCGCTCAAGGTGCGATAGCCCCCCATAGCGCGGCTCACATTTAGTCGACCCCGGTAGAAGGCGGTCATATCGTCGATCGTGATTGTATATTTGAGGCCGGTCGATTGTAATCGTTCGAGGTCCCCTGGTGCCAGTACAGCTTCGACATAGCCCTCACCAACGGCAACAACATCGACCCCGAGTGATCGGACTATTTGGTAGTCGGTCTTTTTGTCCAGAGTAATTCGGACCGTTGAATATTTAGCGGTAGCTCCGGCGGTGCCAAACCAGAAAACCGCGATAGCCAAAAGAGCAAGAACGCTGTAACGATGTGACATCAGGAAGACTCCTTAAGCGGGCTGAAGACAAGTAACCAGACGTATGTGCACGCAACCTGACGACGTGCTTTATGTAGTAAGACGCGGAAAGCGGCATTTTGTTCGACAGCCAATGCCGTTTCTCCGCTCAAAATAGTTGCTGGCTTGGCCGCATAAGCAAAATAAGCAAAATCGGCGCTTTGGCAAGGTCTATCTGCTCTGGTGAAGAAGTTAGGTGCTTGCCGCGTATGCTTCGTCGGAACATTCGACGGCAACTGCGCTGACGGGTCGCTGCGGCAACTTGATCGTGAAGGTCGTTCCCCTATTCGGTGTTGATTGGCACGAGATTTCCCCGTTATGGTAGATCACCCACTTCCTAACGAGCGATAGACCCAGACCGGTACCTGTAGCTTTGCCGGAGGTGTAGAACGGCAGGAAAATCTTGTCAATCTCCTCAACCGGAATCCCTTTGCCACTATCGATTACTCTAATCAAGAGAGGTTGGCCGTGCCCCATGCAGTTCCCCTCTACTCGTACCTCACTGCCGGCTGAAGATGCCTCGATGCCATTTTGGATGAGGTTTGTCAGCGCATTAGCGATCAAGATCGGATCGCAGACAAAGGCGGGAAGGTCATTATCCACCGCGAAAATCAGTCTCACACCGCCGGCAGTCAGGTGCTCGGCAAAGTGGTTCTCAATCATTTTCTGTATCTCGGCAAACTCTACCTCGCGGAGCAGAACTTTCTCCGAACGCGAAAGCGTCAGAAATCGGGTCAGCATTTCCTCAGTCACCTGCGCTTCGTTAATGATATTGAGCACCAGCTCAGGCACTCTGTCCGTCCTGGCAGTAAGCTTCCTGAGCAACTGGGCAAATCCGACCACGGCGGCCAGCGAGTTGCGCAACTGATGGGCCAGACCAGCCGCCATTTCCCCCAGCGCCGCCATCTGCTCTTTTATCCTGATCTCCGCCTCGAGCCTTTTAAGATCCGTCAAATCCGAGGCTAGTACCATCGCGCCTATCACACTATTGTCTGTGTCTCTCAACTGTGAGCAAGTCACGCTCAGCCAGAGACGCCTGCCGTCGGCAAGATGCAGCTCCATCTCCGGCAGTGCAGTTTCTTTGCCTTTTTCCAGAGCTTCCCTAATCATCTCTGCGAACACGGGATAGTCTGCGAGCGCTTGATGATAATTCTGGTGTGCAGCCAATGCGGCCTGGACATCGCAGATTCTCTCCGCGGCGCGATTGAAGTGGGTGATCGCTCCCTCGGTGTCACAACTGATCACGGCCGATGACATGCCGGCGAGGATGTATTCGTTGTAGCGCTCCAACGACGTGGCGCGGTCTTTTTGTTGAGCATAGAGCCGCTGCAGCACCGCCTCTTTGTGCCGCAGTTCACCAATCACCTTCTGGAATGTATGTACCGCAAAATCGACGGCTTCCGGCTGATCTGCCTTGCCGACGTCCGCCGCCAGTGCTTGATTCTTGATCTGCCGGTAAGGTTTGAAAGTGATTTTGAGGAGAAGAATCGCAATCGTAAAGGCCGCTGCCATGCTGAGAAACTGAAACAGTGCATTCAAGGTTGAGAACCTTTGCAGACCGGCCTCGATGGTCGCAGGTATAGTTGCCAGAAGCGTGAGCGGTTCGCCCTTGTCCGAAACGAAATGGAAGGCAACGGTGCGAACGCTTTCACCTTTGTCGCCCACGTAGACAGTCGACATTGTGGCTGGCAAGCCGCTACCGAGTGCGCCAGCCACCTCTTTGTCCCGGTTGTACGCCGAGCGTAGCTTCTGCAACAGATGAGTATCAACAAATCCCGAACTGTCCGAGTCATCATGTTGCAATGCGTCCGTTTCGACGACTGCGATCTCGGCAAATCCTGCGGTTTGAGCCAAATCGCGAAACTGGGTGGAACGAGAACGTTCCAAAGGGTTTGTCTTGAGTAGCCGCGAAATGACATCGAGATTTCCGACGGCGCGGTATTTGGCTGTGTCATTTTGGAGCGACCTAACGGCTCCGAAAAATCGCAACGAATTGAGATTGGCGACGATTATGAGCAGGAACATCAGGCCGAGAGTCACTCGGATACGAATCTCGTAGCTGGAGCCAAGCCAGCGTTGCCATCTGTCTGAGGAACGTTTGTTCACATTATGGTTATCGTCAGCCGGGATGGCGTTTTGAAGCAATGAATTCATTCGCGCCCAACTACTGAAGCGCGAGAACTCTCTCGACATAGAAGTTTATCAAGTAATTCCCGAAGAATAGCGCAATCAGTGCTGCCAGCGAGAGAAATGGGCCGAAAGGTATCATGCGGTCTTGCCGCATCTTGCGCGAAAACAACATGTAGATCAGCGCATATACCAGCCCGAGAACAGCCGCGCCGAAGAAAATGATGATGATGCTTCTCCATCCCAGAAATGCCCCCAGCATTGCCGCCAACTTAATGTCGCCACCACCTAACGACTCCTTCTTGAACAGGAAATCGCCTACCACAGCCAGCAGATAAAGCGACGCGCCCCCGGCAACCAGTCCGATCAATGCATCCAATGGCTTGACTGTTGGGCTGACGAACGACGCCGCCAGACCCAGAATCATACCGGTAATCGTAATCTTATCGGGTATCATGTAAAACTGGAAGTCGATGGCAGTAACCACTAAGAGTAGGCAGAAGAACACACTGACAATCGCTGTCTGCGGACTGAAGCCATATAGGCGAAAAGCCAACAGGAAAAAGGCGGCGGTGAACAGCTCGACCAGCGGGTAACGCCAGGAAATCGGAGTGCGGCACTCACGGCATTTGCCGCCCAAAATCAGAAAGCTAATGAGGGGAATATTATCATACCAGCGGATTAGCGTGCCACACTGCGGACAGTGCGATCTGCCGGTGACGAAATTCTGGTTCTTGGGCAATCGGTAGATCAGCACGTTGAGAAACGAGCCGATCACGGCGCCAATGACCAAGACATACACTTGCAGCATGATATCTGTCATCATAAGTAATATCGGCCGGTTTGCTCGAGCCGTTTAGCTACAAGATGTTCGCACGAGCCAGAACCAGCGTTGTCAAAACGATTGGCGCCAACTCCGCACGCAGACGCCGCTCACCGACAAGAACCGGCTTGGCTCCTGCGTCGGTCAAGATCGTTTCTTCTTCCAGCGTAAACCCCTGCTCGGGGCCGGTAATCAGGAGGATGGATTTTGCAGCCGCAAGTTGCTCATCGTTTTCAAGGCGTTTGCCTTGGAACGAACCGATCAACACCAGATCGTAATCGCCGTATGATGCCGCCAGTTGCCGGATGTCGCAGGGCGGTGATATCGTTGGCAGATAGCTGCGCAGCGACTGCTTGATGGCGCTGATGGCCACCTTCCGCCAGCGTTCGATGCGTGTTCTCGCCTTGTCTTCATCAAGGCGCGCTAGCGTCTTGGCGGTCAACAGCGGCACAAATGCTCTTACGCCCAACTGCGTGCACTGTTCGATAATGTCGTCGGCTTTCCCTTGCAGCGTCAGCCCGAATGCGACCGTTATTTGAACGCCAATCTCATTGCCCCAGCGCCACACCTTGACTATCTCTGACGAAGTACCCACGCGACCCGCCGAAGGGCCAAGCATCACATCGTACAGATTGCCGATGCCATCGGTGACTTTGATCAGATCACCCGGAGCCAGTCGAAGCGTCCGGAATATATGGTCGGATTCTTCGCGGGTAAACGTGCAGCGATTGTTTTCGATTTGGTCAGGTTCGACGAAGAAATGGGTGACGTGGCTACGCTTTGACGACACGGCAACAAATCCACTCGGTTTTGCGGGTCATCAGACAACCGTGCGGGTTCTTGAGCTTAAGAAACCCTTGGAATTCCTCTTCTTGTTCGGTAAGGATGCCCGACAAGATCAGGATTCCCTCGGGCTTAAGGCTGCGCATGAAGTTCTCGTACAGGTTGAAAATCTCGTCCTTGATGAGATTGCTGACGACCACATCGTAATAAGCTATCTGCGTTACTCTATCCATCGAACCGAACTGAACCTTCACGATGTCCTGCACATTGTTATGAACGATGTTCTCCTTGGCATTGTCGATCGCAGCTAGATCGATATCAAGTCCCACACATTCGCTAGCGCCCAGCTTTGCCGCGAGAATGCTGAGGATTCCCGAGCCGCAGCCGAGATCGAGAACCTTATCCCCCGGTTTGATATCCTTGATAAGCTGCGCTATACAGAGTTGTGTCGTCTCATGCTGCCCCGTGCCGAAAGCCATTTTCGGTTCAATAACGATTTCGACTTTGCCGGGGAAATGAGTCTTGTCCCAGATTGACCTGACGGCGACATTGTCGACGACCACTGTCGGGAACGACTGCTGGAACCTCTTGATCCAGTCGATGTCGTCAATCGATTTGATGGAGATCATGTCCGTCAGCCCGTCGGATGTCGTCAAACCGCGACTCACCAGATAGACTCCCAGCATTTCGACTTCCTCACGGGACTTCTCGACAACGGGCAGATAGAACTTGACCTTGAATTCGTTGTCGCTGACTTCGGTCACCAATCCGTGACTCAGAGTTTCGGTGATGAATGATGTCACCAGATCCTCGTCAACCGGAGCGCAACGAACGCTGATCTCCAGGTAATCGGCCACGATCAGACCCCCAGCGATTCTCTTAAGCGTTCAAAGATAGATTTCGAGACCTTGGAAGGAACTTCTCCTTCAATACGATGCAGCTTTTCATAGAGCGACCGCTGCTCGTCGGTCAGTGATGTCGGTGTCCACAGCGAGACTTTAACTAGCAGATCGCCTCTGCCACTAGAGCGCAAGTGACCTAACCCTTGCCCGCGAAGCTTCAGCATCTTCCCTGACTGGGTGCCCGCCGGTATCTTGAGTTTTACATGCCCTTCGAGAGTTTCGATATCGATATCACCACCCAGAGCCGCCATGGCGAAAGTAATCGGAACTTCAGTGATGATATCGCCACCATGGCGCACAAACCGTTCATGCGGCTTCTCCTCGATCATCACCATCAGATCGCCCGACTCACCACCACGCATTCCCGCGTTGCCTTCGCCGCGCAACGGAATGTAGTTGCCTTCCGACACACCGGCAGGAATCTTGACGCTAATAGTTGCCTGCTCTTCCACCCGACCAGATCCGCTGCAGGTTGTACAGGGCGACGAAATGACCTCACCTGTCCCTCCGCAATTGTTACAGGGATGGACACTGACAAACTGTCCGAACATCGAGCGCGACACTTGTTGCACTTGACCTGTGCCGTTACACTGCGAACAGCGCCGCAGTGACGAACCGCCCTTGCCGGAGCAGGTGGCGCAGCGTTTGAAGCGCTTGATCTTTATGCTCTTTTCTGTTCCAAACGCGATTTCTTCCAGCGTCAACTTTAGACGTATCTTAAGATCTTCGCCATGGTAGAGATCTTGCCGACCGCGCCTGCGCGGACCGCCGCCGAATATCTCCTCGAAACCTCCCCCTCCCATACCGAAATCGCGCATGAATGCTCGCAGCGCGTCATTGATGTCAAATCCCGCACCAGAGCCACCACCGCCGAAACCGGGCTGACCCGAAACTCCGGCATGACCATACTGGTCATATTGTGCCCGACTTTGCGTATCTTTGAGCACCTCATAGGCCTCGGTCGCCTCTTTGAAATTCTCTTCGGCTTGTTTATTACCCGGATTTTTGTCGGGATGGAATTTTATCGCCAGTTGACGATACGCCTTTTTGATTTCGTCTTCAGAGGCGCCCCGTTCAACCCCGAGGATTTCATAATAATCACGCTTTGCCATATTCTCGCATTTCCGGCTCTACCCAAACTCGCTAGTCAGCCGCAGATCACGCCCGCCCCAGATGGTGGTGCGGTAAACCCGCAATGGGAGGACCGACCTCACTTCTTCTTGTCTTTGTCGTCGACGACTTCGAAATCGGCGTCGACAGCATCCTCTTTTCTACCATCGCCTGCCCCCGTCGTCTGCTGCTCCGGCTGTGGTTCTTCTTGTCCGCTCGGTCCTCCGGCAGCGCCCCCACCCGCCGACTGTGCCGTCTGACGGTATATGACCTCGGCGATCTTTTGTGATGCCGTCATCAGATCGTCAATCTTCTGATTGATGATTTCAACCGATTCGGTTTTCATCGCGGCTTCCAACCGTTCTTTGGCCTCGGTGATACTCTTGCGTTCATCCTCGGAAATCTTGTCGCCATGCTCCTTGACGGTGCGTTCGACCGAGTAAATCGCCTGATCGGCACGGTTGCGCGCATCAATCAGTTCATGTTTCTTGTGATCGGCTTCGGCATTGGAGTCAGCGTCCTTGACCATATTCTGAATCTCAGCTTCTGATAACCCGGAGGATGATTCGATCTTGATTCTCTGCTCCTTGCCGGTACCCAGATCCTTCGCTGAGACGTGTACAATACCGTTAGCGTCAATATCAAACGTCACTTCAATCTGCGGCATGCCGCGCGGCGCTGGCGGAATACCCACTAGATCGAATCGTCCCAGCGTCCGATTGTCAAGCGCCATCTCGCGCTCACCCTGCAGAACGTGAATGCTCACCGCCGGTTGATTATCGGACGCCGTGGAAAATATCTGCGATTTGCGAGTGGGTATCGTTGTATTGCGTTCAATCAGTCGCGTTAGCACACCACCGAGTGTTTCGATACCCAGCGACAGCGGCGTAACGTCCAGCAGCAGTACATCCTTCACCTCACCCGCCAGTACACCCGCCTGAATAGCCGCGCCGACGGCAACAACCTCATCCGGATTGACACCCTTGTGAGGTTCCTTACCAAATAGCTCGCGCACGACCTGCTGCACCTTCGGCATACGAGTCATCCCACCGACCAGCACGACTTCGTGAATGTCAGCAGCCGTAACATTGGCATCCTTGATGGCGCGACGGCACGGTTCGACGGTGCGCTGAATAAGATCGTCAGTCAACTGTTCGAGCTTGGCGCGGGTCAGAGTCATGTCGAGATGTTTGGGACCCGATTGATCGGCTGTAATAAATGGCAGATTAATCTGAGTTTGCATCGTCGTCGACAACTCGCATTTGGCCTTCTCGGCGGACTCTTTCAATCGCTGCAAGGCCATCCGATCCTTGCGCAGGTCGATTCCTTCCTGACGTTTGAATTCGTCCGCAATCCAGTCGATCACACGTTGATCAAAATCGTCCCCGCCAAGATGCGTGTCGCCATTGGTGGATAGCACTTCAAAAACTGAATCCCCCAATTCCAGAACAGATATATCGAATGTTCCGCCACCGAGATCATACACGGCGATCTTCTGATTCTTGCTTTTGTCAAGACCATACGCCAGTGCCGCGGCGGTTGGCTCGTTGATGATGCGCAGCACTTCGAGACCGGCAATGCGCCCGGCGTCTTTCGTGGCCTGTCGTTGACTGTCATTGAAATACGCAGGGACGGTAATCACCGCCTGCGTGATCGTTGAGCCAAGGAACGCCTCGGCGCTTGCTTTGAGATTCTGCAGAATCATCGCCGAGATTTCCGGCGGCGAATAGAGCTTGCCCATGATCTCCACACGGCAATCACCCGATTCGTTTTCGGTCACCTTGTATGGCACCAGCTTTTCTTCGCTGGTCACTTCGGCATGGCGTCGTCCCATGAACCGTTTGATCGAGAAGATCGTGTTCTGCGAGTTCTTGATCGCCTGACGTTTGGCAATTTGACCCACTAGTCGTTCGCCGTTTTCCTGAAAGGCAACGACCGATGGTGTTGTCCGGCCACCTTCCTGGTTGGGGATCACGACCGGTTCGCCGCCTTCCATGACGGCAACGCATGAATTAGTGGTCCCGAGATCTATGCCAATTACTTTACCCATGACTATGTTCCTCCATCACACCTATATCGGTGATACGAACTAATTCTATCCAATAAAAACTGCCAGGCAAGACCTAACTCTCCTTGCCTTTGACAACACCTACGCGCGCATGCCTGATTACCTTGTCGTTGAGCGTGTAGCCGGCCTGCAATTCCGTCGCAACTGTATCCGGTTCCGCGCTATCGTCGTCGACCTGCATAACAGCTTCGTGTAACCGAGGATCAAATTTTTGACCAACGGAGTCAAAACGCCTGAGCCCTTCGCGCGAAAGCACATCAAGAAGCTTGTCATACAATAGGATGACCCCCTTATGATAGACCTCCGCATCGGGGTTCTCCTCGCGACTTTTGAACGCCCGCTCGAAATTGTCAAGCACCTCCAGAAGCTCCACGATCAGACCCTCATTGGCCGTCTTGGCCAAATTCACGTAATCGCGCGTTGTCCGTTTCTTATAGTTGTCAAACTCCGCTGCCAGACGCAAGTATTCATCCCTGGCCTTATCAAGCTGTCCGGTCAGCGCTGCAATCTGCTGCCCCTGTGAAAGAACCCCCTCGGCACAACCGTTTACATCGACCTGCTTTTCGACACCAGATGACTCCGATGTGCCTGTCGCCTCGGTCTCCGTATCGGGGGGAGTTTGAGATTCTCGCTGTTTCCGCTCTTTATCGGCTTTGCTCATTTCCATTCCTCATCGTGACAATATCTCTGATAGCACTTTCGCCGTGTAATCAACCAGTGACATCAGTTTTGCATATTCCATTCGAGTCGGGCCGATTACTCCAACTGTTCCGCGAATCTGCCCCGCTTGATAACTGCGCGTGACCGCCGAGCAACCCTTCATCCCTTCAATATTGGCCTCGGTGCCGATGGTGACCGTGATATCATTCGCAAACGTCTTAATCTTGAGCAGATCGATCAGACTGTGCCGTTCTTCCAGAAGGGTCAGGAATTCGCGCAGCTTTTCCGGATTCTGGAATTCCTTCTGCGAAATGATATTTATCGTTCCTTCAGTGTGAAGCTCCTCTCCGGACGATTCGCTGAGCATGTGCTCATGTTGTTCCATAAAGAGTTTGAGCACTTGCGGGTCACCCCGTTCTTCGGCGCGCAATCGTTCGGCAATCGTGCGCCTGATTTCGCCCAGACTCAGTCCCGACAGCTTTTCGTTGAGAACCTCAGCGGTCTGACGCAACCGCTCCACTTCGATATTGCTGTCAACCTCGATCAGAATCGTGCGCACAATCCCCGACCTCACAGCGACGATTACCATAACCCGCGTATCGGTCAGTTGCACAAGATCAACCTTGTTGAGCACCGCCTGATCGAATTTGGGAGTGATTGTCACACCCAGTTGCGATGTCAGCCGCGCCAGCACCCGCGAAGTCTGTTCCAGTATATCTTCTATAGCGCTATAGTCAATGGACAGAGCGCGTTTGATCTTCTCCCGTTCGGGCGCCGAAAGCCGTTCCGATTTCAAAAGCCTGTCGACGTAAAGTCGGTAGCCGGTTTCGGTCGGGATGCGTCCGGCGGAGGTGTGAGGCTGCTCGATCAGTCCCTTCTCCTCCAAATCGGAGAGCGTGTTGCGAACGGTTGCTGGTGAAACACCGAGATCATATTTGGTGGCAATGACCCGTGACCCAACCGGTTCGGCCGTTCGGACATAGTGATCTATCAGCACTGCCAGGATCGTTCGTTCTCGCTCTGTCAAATCGAACTGCATCATCTTCTTTATCACTCTCCCGTCGAAGCCTCCGAGGTCCGACCGGCCACAGGCAGACAACAAATCTGCCACCATATCCGTTAGCACTCTAAGCAATAGAGTGCCAACAAGGTAGCCAAAAAAAACAGCTTCGTCAACTACAAAGCTGTCACTCTGTTATACGTTTTGTCGTTCGGATGTTTGCAGATTTTGATACCGATTGCGCGCAGCTATTTGTCCTTTTTCTTTGACTTTTCGGCTGCCGGTTTGGGAATTACCGTCCTTGTGCTGTCGACCTTCCTTACAACCACGGGCGTCTTGGGTACTTGTTTGGGAGGGATAAGATAGCCTCCCTGTTCCAAGCGGTCGTCGATGCCATTCATGTTGACATCTATGAAGTCATTGAAAACAGGGGGTATACTAAGCTGTATTGGCGCTTTCAGCGTGTCGCTCGCTGTGTCGGCTTGGGGTTGTGATTGCGGCTGGGGTTGCGGCTTAACAACAGCGGTTGTATCTGATTTCGGAACGGGCGTCTCTTTCTTACGCTTTTCAATCGCCAGCGAGGGACTCGCCATCGCCGCGCAAACGCCAATCACTATCCCGAGCTTCAGTAGCCTTTTCATAAGCATCCGTGCAAACCTCCTGCAACCAAGTATCGATTACGACCAATCAAGATCAACATAAAAGCCGCGAAAGCGGGAATCCAAAGCGTCCGATTTGCTCGCAAACGGTTCCGCTGGATCCCCGCCTGCGCGGGATCAACATGCCTCTGGCATGAATAAGCTGCTAGTGCTTCTTTCCACCGCCGGACGGTTTTCCTGACGACGAAGGCGTCGAGCTATCAGAGGATTTCCCTCCGGAACTACCAGAACGTTCCTTGACCGCGGGCGCACTCGGTTGAGAACCGCCATCCGATTTCGGTTTCGCTTGCGGTTCCTTCTTGGTGTCTCCGCCACTTGGTCTCACCGGTCTGCGGTTGTCCACGCCAGAGTCCTTCTTCTGCCCGCTTACCGGCTCCTTCCTGCCTTCATAGCCGCGGCCGGTGCTCCCCTTTCTGCTAACAGCGCCATCGTTATTGATTCGCCGATCCCCCGGCTGTCTCTTGCTGACGTCACCCCGATCGTTCGAGCCCTGCCCCTTGGAGCCACCGTATGTCTCGCCGTTGTAGTACTTCTTCTTCCCGATCTCATCGGGACGAGCGGATCTGCCGGTTGTGAATGTCTTCGTCTTGGTATCGTAACCGTAAGTCTCTTTGTACTTGGTGATCCGCGTTTCCTTGTCACCGGCATAGAATTTCGACTTCGTATACTTGGCGTGATCGTTGGCAACTACTTCGTAGCCGCGTCGCACTTGCGGTTTGGAGGCGTTGTAGAAGTCCCCCTGCTTATGTTTGTAACGTGAAGGTCCGTCGTAATAGCTGTCCCAGGAATTGTTGCGATACCAGTGATCCCAGCAGTAGTTATAGATGAACCACGGGCGCGTATAGATGAAGAACGGATCGTAGACATCGACAAAAATCCAGTCGTTATAGACAACCGAAGTTCCCCAGTAGACGGTTACGCGATGTCGGCCAAGATAAATTCCCGGCACATAAAGCGGCGCATAGCCAAAGAACGCGCCATCGACGTAGACTTCGCAACCGTCAGGATAGTCGACATAAACGCGACCGCAGTCACCTGAACAGTCGGAGTGCTCCGGTTCGTAATAGTACTTCGGCGCCACATAGAAACTCACATGGTCGTATGCAAAGTTCTCGCCGGCGAAATACTTCTGATTGACTTGGTCGACGAAATCCTCGTTCTCGCCGTTGTATTTGAATCCCCAGTCCTTGTCGTAGACCGAAACCGGTCCGCGCCAGTCAGGCACGGGAAAATACTCGGTGGAAGCAACCATCTGAATCTGTTCGTTACCCGGAGGACCTTCCAGCGTCAAGGTGTAGTCGTCGGAGCTTTCGGGAATCATGTATATCTCTCCCGCCTGTACGTAGTTATTGTCACCCGGATTGGGCGGGAAAATCAGATTGACATTGCCTCGCGTATCGAGATCGTAGATCGTCACGTAGGCATCCTCGGACGCGCGGAAATAGATCGTGATGTCGTCGCCTTCGTAATAGTTGGAGCCGTCATCGCGATCGGTCCAGACATCGACATCAAGGTCGCGATAAGTGCGACGCAAGGTTGACTGAGCCGCCAGCACACTGGTCATAACCATTGCCAGCAGCGCCGTGAGAATGATCAGGCGTTTCATGTTACTAACCTTTCCTCTTGCCATAGTTGGCATCATGTTGCGGGCGTATGACCAGACCGCGCTTGAGTTCGGGGTTATTCGTGTCGGTCTGGTAAACCCAATCTGCATATATGATTTTATTTGTTTGATCTATGCTGTTTATCCTGATGGCAGCGTAGTGCTCGTCAGCGGTATACACCAGATAACCATGTCCTACGAGAAGTTCTGCCCATCCTAACTCCGACCAGCCCCCTCCGGGGTCGCCCCAGCCGATCGCGCTAATATCATCGATATAGCCAAAATCCTGCAACAGAGTCGAGCTGTTGCTTACGTCAATGAAGTACTGCTGCAGGCTCGTATCGAATTCTGCGAAAATGTCCCCGTTATGCGAGTCGATAATTTTGTGGATAGAGAATTTGAAGCCAAGCTTGCCGGTCACCACTGATCCAAGATCGAAGTGGACTGAACCTCGCGGACGGGGCGTATCCATCGCATCGATTTCCGACAATTCCGATTCGCCCCACTTATTGTAGGCGTTTACTGCGTAATAGTATGTGACTCCGTTCGTGACGTTGTCATCGATGTATGAGTACCACCTGACGTCGTCACCATCGTAAACAACACCGGCACTGGCAAATACCGTTCCGATGAGTTCATACTGATCTTCACCGTCCACAGTGTTCGTGTAGCGATAGACGCCGTAGCCTTCCGTCACGCCATTGTCGTTGTTGCCGCGCCAGTAGACCTTTACTTGTTGATCTCCTGTGGTCGAGCTAACCCCGGTCGGCACCGCTGGCACATCACCGACTACCTTTACAACCTTGTCTTCCGTACAGCCAGCCACAAACACCATCATGCCGACTATCGTCAGAACCAAAAGTATTGACCGTTTCAAGCTTTCCTCCTAACCTAACAACACTCTATTTCTATACGGGGTAATGCAAGGGTCGTGCCAAGGGAAAGACGTATTGGTAATACATTGATTTACAATCAGTTAAGGCGACAGCTGTGTCGCGACGCGGGTATCTTGAAACAGGCAGACGCACTGAAAGTGTGCGCAGCGCGTCCTATGCATTATATAGAAGTGGAGGTTGATCGATTCCTAGTACTTCCTTGCATCAATTCGTTTTAGAATATGAGGAGTGCCACAGGAAGTCCTTTTTGAGAGGTTAGTCGCAACCGCCTGGACCAGAAGCCCGAAGGATGGATGGGTCGTACGCGAGGCTCCAAGACACATAATCGGAATTGCTGAAACTAAGTACTAGGCTTTGTCTCAGCCTGAGTTCCCTGCCTATCCAGATTCAGCTGACGGCAAACAACGGATAAGAAGGCCTTCAAGGGGATAAAGTCCGTGGCCAACCTGCCGATAGGGTGTAGTGTATGCAAACCTCCTCGCTGACGGTGCATATCAGCAGGGCACGACGCGGCGCAGGAGTAAGACGATCTAGACTTTCATGCTCAACTATCCGGTCATACCGGCAGGGAAAGAGAGGCGATTATGAGTTTTGAACAGGAAGTTGACCAAGCGGTCGGCGCTCACGGTGCTTGGAAGAGTCGGTTAAAACAAGCCATTGACAGCGGCAAGATTGACACACCCATCGCCACCATTCAGTCAAATAACCAATGCCAATTCGGGAAATGGCTCTATGGTTCGAATCTTCCCGCAAGTACCAAGTCTTCACCGCAATACCAGACCATCGCCGAGCTACACACCCAGTTCCACAAACTTGCGGCTCACGTCGCAGAGCTGGCGGCGTCCGGCAAGAAGGACAAAGCGACCGAGGCTATGGCCCCAGATTCAGAGTTTGCCAAAGTCTCATCAAAACTGGTAATGGGTCTGATGGCTTGGAAGAAGAGCCTGAGGCAAGTAGAGGTACAGTAGCCTCTTTCGATTTCTGGTGACGTCCTGCCTTGGACTTGACCAAGGCAACGTCCATGGTTCCCTTGAGCGAATGATGTCAGGGGATAGTGTGTCCAGTCGTAAGAGCACACTTCGCTAGTACTTCCTTGCATCAATTCATTTTAGAATATGAGGCATGCCGCAGGAAGTCCTTTTTCAGAGGTTAGTCGCAACCGCCTGGACCAGAAGCCCGAAGGATGGATGGGTCGTACGCGGAAGGCTCCAAGACATGTAATCGGAATTGCTGAAACTAAGTTCTAGATCGGAACTGGCGTTGCCAGCTTCGCTTCGACCTGCTTCTTAATAGTCTCTACGGCTGCACCAATCTCAACCATCTGCAGATCAGGTTTAGAACGATCCTTCAACTCAAACTGCCCCTTCTCGAATGATTTGGCCCCGATATTCACCCGCAGTGGCATACCCACCAGATCAGCATCATTCAACTTGACGCCAGCGCGTTCGTCACGGTCATCGAGAATCGTCTCAACACCGGCTTTGATGAGTTGATCGTGCAGCGTGAAAGCGGCATTGCGCAAGCTTTCATCAATCGACAACGGCACGATATGCACATGATACGGCGCCAGCGGCGCCGGCCAGATGATTCCCCGCGCGTCGTTATATTTCTCCACTGCCGCCTGAATCGTGCGCGTTACACCGATGCCGTAAGAACCCATATAGAACATTTGTTCCTTGCCGTCTTTGTCGAGATAAGTTGCATTAAGTGACTTGGCATATTTGTAGCCGAGGTTGAAAGTATTGCCGACTTCGATTCCTTTCTTCGTATGAAGAGTCCCCTTCTTGCAAATCGGACAAATATCGCCGACCGCCGCCGAGCGGAGCGGAACGATTTCGCTTACATTGAAATCGCGCTTATGATTGACGTTGATATAGTGCATTTCATTTTCGTTGCCACCGACGACGAAATTGGTCAGCTCCATCACCTCCGGGTCGGCAAGCAGCCGGACCCCTTTGAGGCCGACCGGACCCGCAAACCCGACCGGCGCGTGGGTGACCTCTTCCACGATTTCAGGAGTTGCCATCACCAGTTCCAGACAACCAAGGTGGTTCTTCAGTTTGACTTCGTTAATCTGCCGGTCGCCGCGAATCATCGCTGCCACCGGTTTGCCGTCGGCGGTATAGAGAAGTGTCTTGACCAGACGTTCGGCAGGCACATTCAGAAAAGCTGTCACTTCCTCGATTGTAGCCGCATTTGGTGTCGGTACTTTCTGCAACGGCTTCTCCGACTCCCTGGTTATCGTCTTCGGGCTGATCGAGTCGGCCTTTTCAACATTGGCGGCGTAATCGCAGTTATTGCAGAAGAACAACAATTCCTCGCCCGACTCAGTA
>CAIYYT010000087.1 GCA_903930455.1 uncultured bacterium
ACTTCACAAGATCTACACGCCTCATGAGCAATTGGCCGAGATTGATCGCGCCTGCCGTTCAGGCGAACTCGGTTGCGTCGCCGACAAAAAAACTCTTGCCGAGAACATTAACAAAGCGTTAGAACCTGTACGGCAGAAGCGCCGCGAGCTGGAAGCTAATCCTGGCTATGTCAATGACGTGCTGGCGGAAGGCGCCAAACGCGCCCGTGTGCGCGCGCAAGAAACGATGGTAATGGTTAAAGAGAAGATGCATCTGCGATGACCGAAGAACAACAACTGTACGACGATGTTGAAGTAAGCGCGGAGAGTTTTCCGGTCAAGATCGAGGGTTTCGAAGGGCCGCTCGATCTACTTCTGTATCTGATCCGCAATCAGGAAATCGACATCTACGATATTCCCATCGCCAGGATCACGGGACAGTATCTGGAATACATCAAAGTCATGAAACTGCTCAACCTCGAAATTGCCGGGGAGTATCTTCTGATGGCCGCGACGCTGATTCGCATTAAAGCGCGTCTGCTCATGCCGCGCCATCCCGAGATCGATGGCGAAGACGAGGATCCGCGTGAAGAACTGATCGTGGCGCTTTTGGAATACAAGCGATTTAGAGAAGCCGCCGAGAAGATGACGATCATGGAAGTCAGGGAGCGGCAGATTCTCAAACGTGGTGATTTCTCCTATCTGAGCAAAGAAGTTCAAGAGACTTTCACTATGGAAGCAACCTTGTACGACCTCGTAAAGGTCTTCAACGATGTGATGAAATCGGCGGCACAGGAACCAGTGCACGAAGTCCGCAACTATGAACTGTCAATCGAAGATCAGGTGGAGTACATTCTCAAGCTCCTGCAGGATATCGACCACCTCACTCTTACAGAGCTACTTCTGGCTGATCCCAGCCGCTTTTACTGCGTGGTCACTTTTGTGGCGCTACTGGAACTTGTCAAGCTGCAGCGCGTCTCCGCAAGACAGCACCAGCATTTTGGGGAAATCTATGTCGTCCGACTCTGAGCAGACTGGTTATACTGAAGAAGAAATCAGCACCATCGAAGCGGTGCTGTTTTCATCGCCGCGACCCTTGCCGACCAACGACCTCAAGAAACTGTTGAGTTCGCGGCATAAAGGTGGTGTGAAGGGCATTGTCGATAAGCTGAATCAGAAATACGCCGAAAACGGCAATACCTTTCGCATCCGCGAAATCGCCGGCGGACTGCAATTCTATTTGATTCCGGACTATGCGGTTCAGGTCGAAAAGTACTTCTCTGTCCAACGCAACCGCCGCTTGACACCCGCAGGCTTGGAAGCGTTGGCAATCATCGCCTACAAGCAGCCGACGACCAAAGGCGAGATCGAACAGATTCGCGGAGTTGCTTCGGATGGTGTGATTCAGACTTTGCTCGAACGTAAGCTGATCAAACCCGCAGGCAGAGCCGAACGGATTGGCAAACCTCTTCTGTATGCTACGACAATCAATTTCCTCGAATACTTCGGAATCACCAGCCTTGAGCAGCTACCCAAGTTGGCCGAGATGTTACCTCGTCCAACCGGGAGCCCACTGCAAAAATCCCTCGACTTTCGCGGGGAGGATGTGATAACCGAGGACGAACCGGCAGAAGCTCAGGAATCCGAAACATAGCCGTGCGCCTGAACAAGTTCCTCAGTCAATGCGGGGTTGCCTCACGCCGAGCGGCAGATGAAATAATTGCCGCCGGGAGGGTCTCGTTAAACGGTGAAGTGGTCACCGAGCTTGGCCTTGTGATTGACGAAACACACAACAGTATCCTCGTCGATGGTAAACCGTGCGTGATACCGGCTGCGCATGTGTATTTGCTGCTAAACAAGCCGCGAGGATTTCTGGTGACGCTCAAGGACAGCTACGGCCGCAAGACAATCAAGAATTTGATCAAAGGCGTACCGAGTCGGGTCTATCCCGTGGGACGACTAGACTACGACTCCGAAGGGTTGCTGCTTCTCATGGACGATGGCGAACTCGCCTTCAGACTCGCGCATCCAAGTTATGGCGTCAAAAAGATTTACACCGTTCAAATAAAGGGAGACTTCAAATCTGAAGACCTCCGCTATTTCTATGATGGAATCCCTCTGGAAGACGGTCACGTCGCTCATGCGCGCGTCAAAATCCTTGAAAGGCAGGACGGTTCGACAGTGCTGTCAATCGAACTGGCCGAGGGGCGCAAACGGGAAATCAAGCGCATGTGCAAGGCAATTGGCTACCCGGTGCAGTCGATTCTGCGGGTCAAGTACGACGAATTGACGCTGCAGGGAATCGAATCGGGCAAGTGGCGCTATCTTACTCAGGGTGAGATTGAGAAGTTGCGACGCAAAGTTGGGCTGAGTTGAAGGTTCTCTTAAGAGGACCAGCCATCTTCATTTTTGTTGACTCTGCGATTCCTCTACAATTAGATTAAACGCTTCCGTTGACTTATGGAAGCAGATAAACCAGTAGCATAGCTTTGGAGGCTAATATGCGTTATCTCATAAAATTCCTCATCGCAGCCCTAATTACCGCAGGTTTGGTTGGCTTTGCTCAGCCGGCCTCGGCTCAGCTCGGAGGGTTGAAGAAAAAAGTCAAAGACAAGGTCGAGAAGAAGGCGGATGACAAGATCGACCAGAAATTGGATCAGGCCGTTGACAAAGCCGCCGGCGATGGCGAAAAATCGACTGAGGAAAATAAGGATGCCAAGACGGAGGACGCCCAGAAGCCAGTTGCCGGCACAAAAGGCGGTACTGCCACGGCCGAGGACATGAACCTATATACCAAGTACGATTTCATTCCCGGAGACAAGGTCATCTTTTATGACGACCTCGCCAGTGAAGAACTGGGCGAATTTCCGTCTCGCTGGAACCTTGACCAAGGCGTTTTCGAAATCGTGAAGCAGCACGGCCAGAATTGGATCATGTGCACGGACAAGGGTGCTATCATGCCCAAGATTCCGGTCGGCCCGCTGCCGCCCAAATACACGGTCGAAATGGACTTCTACATCAAAGGTGGCGAGGCTAGACCGCATTGGTACACGATTGCCTGGACCGACAAAGATGGCGAGGAACTCGGCTACATCAATTGCACCTATGGGAAAAATGCGCGACTGCGAATCGGCAGCAAGGATATTTCCTCCAAAGATCTGCTGAGCCCGCTTTCGGAGGGCAAACACACGATGCGGATCATGGCGACCAAGACGACAATAAAATGTTACATCGACAACGAGCGCGTGGCCAATGTTCCGGCGGTTGAGGGATTCGCGCCATACGGTCTGAAGGTAGAGATGGATCTCTGGGAAGGTGAACCGGAAAATCCGATGTTGATGGGAGCTTTCCGCTATGCCGAAGGGGGCAAGACTCTCAAGCAACAGCTTGATGAGACCGGCAAGATTATCACCCACGGAATTCTGTTCGACTCCGGTTCGGACAAAATCAAGGGGGAGTCATACAAGACGCTTGCGGATATCGGTGGGCTGTTGACAGAAAATCCAGCGCTGCGTCTTTCGATTGAAGGGCACACCGACTCCGATGGCGCGGACGATGCTAATCTGAAGCTGTCACAAAATCGTTCGGCCTCGGTACGCACCTATTTGATCGACAACTACAAGATCGACGCCGGCCGTCTCGAGACCAAGGGCTTCGGCGAATCGAAGCCAATTGATGTCAACACCAGTGCCGAGGGGAAGGCTAACAATCGGCGCGTGGAGTTGGTAAAGCTGTAGTTCGAAAATCAGGGGCGCCTCATCTATCAGAAAGAGGCGCCTATCTCTAAGA
>CAIYYT010000088.1 GCA_903930455.1 uncultured bacterium
CAGGGAGCATTTGAAGGCTATCAGGCGGTCTACGAGCATTTTCTTAAGGCCAATCCTAACTCAACGATGCTGCATCGCGATTACCAGTCACTCTTTGACGGTTTTGACAAGTCCGACGCCAAGGTCGCTTACTACAAGCAGCTTCAGGAGAAGAACCCCAATTCGGCGATGTACGCCTATCTCTACGGTCGCTGTTTGACTGGTGACGAGTCTGAGAAGATGTTTCGCAAGGCAGTGGATTTGGACGCGAAATACTTTTGGGGTAACTTCGGAATGGCATCACGCATCCTGAGTAAAACACCTCCGGATACTGCTGGCGCGATCGAGTATTTCCGCAAAGGCATTGACATCGATAATTCCTACCCGTCCACTTTCCAGCAACTGGCCAGTATTTACTTCCAGAAGAAGGACTATGCCAACGCTCTGAAATACGCCGACTTTTACGCGGTCACGATCCCAGATCAATTCCAGCCAATCAAACTCAAGAACGACATCCTGATCGCACAGGGAGACAAGGCCAAGGCGGAAGCGGCGTTGATTGAGTATTCCGGCAAAAATCAACACGATCCGCAGGTCAAGAAAGCGCTGGTTGACCTCTATCGTAATGACAAGCGGTATGCCGATGCTATAGTCTACCAACGTCAGCTTGTGGCATTATCAACTCGTAATCCGGGAGATGCGCTGGTTGATTTGGCGAAGCTGTACGTTATGGCGGGACAGAATGACTCGGCTTTGACAGTGATCAATGACGCCGCAGGCGCGGGTTTCAATGACTACCACCGCCTCGCACACTCCTCTGTTTTTGAACCGCTTAAGGCGTTACCGGCCTATACAGAAGTCGCCAAGAAGATAGAGACCTCTGCAGGAAAAGAGCGCGAGATGCGTCTTGCCATTCTGAAAGACAGCAGTGCGGTCCTTAAGCAGAGAGCACTTGCCGAGAAATTGGACTTGCCTGCGCCCCCGTTTTCTTTCCTCAATTTGCAGGGGCAGACCGTGTCACTGGCCGACCTCAAAGGCAAAATCGTCGTGATCGACTTCTGGGCGACTTGGTGCGGCCCCTGCCGCATGACAATGCCGTTAATGCAGGAATATGTTGACAGCAGACCGAAGGATGTCGAATTCCTATCGCTCAACGTTTGGGAGCACGATAGCAGTCTGGTACGCCCGTTCCTTGCCGACATGGGCTATCGGTTCAACGTCTTGTTTGGTGACAAAGAAATTACCGACAAGTATGGTGTCTCCGGTATTCCGACATTATTTGTGATCGACAAAACCGGCGTCATCCGCTACCGTCACATCGGCTATGATCCACTTGCCGACCAGTTGCTTGCCTGGGAGACGGAATCGCTGATATAGGTTCGAATTTGGGGGCGACTTTGACAGGTCGCCCCTTCCCGATATCATTTTCCTACCACATTTCCTTGACCACACTCCCTAATTGACTATATTGTAGACTACTGGACTACCGAGTTCCGGGCGAAGCACCAGTATTTTGGGGAGGTCAATTGGCAGAGCAATTTCAGCAACTGAATCTTGAGATCATCAAGGCCGACGCGGCTGATACTTTTTCCGCGACGCTCAAAGACGATAACGGCAAAACTTTGGCCGCCGATTCTTTCAACTACAAGATCGACCGCCACATCTTAGCGACAATTGAAGACAACGTTTTCAAAGACGCCGTCAAAGGCGCGAATCTGATTCGCTCATTCGGTCAAGAGCTTTTCAAGACTGTCTTTTCGGGTCAGATTGCCGGCTACTACAAGGCCGCCATCGACCGCCGCAAGGACATCCGCCTGCGACTACTGTTCAAAGCCGACGAACCAGAGTTGCAACGCATTCCTTGGGAGTTCCTGTACGACGGGAGCAATTTTCTCGCCGCCTATCCGGGCGTACAATTGACTCGCGGAATTATCGGTATCTCCGGCGACCACCATGAGAAGATCAGCGGCAAGATCAAAGTCCTCGCCATTATCTCCAGCCCGCTTGATCTCAAGGACAACGAACGGTTACAAAGTGAAGAGGAACAACTCCGAATCATGCAGGCGCTTGACCGAGCCAACGCCGCACAGCAAGTTGATGTGGAGTTTCTTGACGAAGCGTCGCTGCGAAATATTCAGGCAAAGCTGGACGAAGACCAGTACCACATCATCCACTACACAGGGCATGGCAGCTATTCCGACAAGGAAGACCGTGGCTATCTGATTCTGGAAAATGATCAGGGCAAGAGCGAATCGGTCGACAATAAGACGATTGCCACCCTGTTAGCCGGTCACAAATCGCTGCGGCTGGTGGTACTGTCCGGTTGCCAGACCGCCAAGACCAGCGGCAGACAGGCGTTTAGCGATCTGGCAACACCGCTCCTGCAGCAGAACATACCGGCAATTATCGCCTTGCAGTATTCGATCACCGACGATTCCGGCATCGAACTGGCGACCAAGCTCTACACCGAAATTGCCAATCGAGCGCCGGTCGACGTCGCATTGACCCGTGCCCGCAAGGAACTGTTGGTCAGCGGCTGTAACCGGGCGGTCGAGTTCGCAACTCCGGTGCTGTATACGACGAACCCGGACTGTCTCGAAACCGTGGTGGAACAGCCCAAAGCAACCGGAATTGGATTCAAGTCCGACAAGGAAATCAAACTCACAACGAATGTCTCCCTCGGTATTGAACGGCTGGGAAACCGTTTTGTTGGTCGTAGAAGACAGCTTCGTCGGATCAAAGACGATTTCCTGCAACGGGGTATTCGCGCCGTGGTCGTCCATGGTATCGGCGGCATCGGCAAAACCGTGATCGCGTCGCAAACCGCCGAACGGCTGTTTGAACATTTCGCCGGTGTCTATGCCTTCGATTGCCGTAGCGGACTAACTGCCGAAAAAATCCTGCTGGAACTATACGAATTTCTCAAGAGAAACGGCGTCGATGCTCTCGACCAAGTGGTGCACGCCAATGCTCCTATTGAAACCAAGATTGACTGCCTCGGCCAAGTGCTCAACCAAGTCAAATTACTGATCATTTTTGACAACTTTGAGACGCTGCTTCCGGAGGAGCACGATCGTGCAGAAATTGCCACTCCTGAACTCAAGGTAACACTAAAGACACTTGTCAACCACTGTAGCGAGGGCAGCCGCTTTCTTTTTACCAGCCGCTGCACTTTCAACTTGACTGACGGTCGCATGACCAATCTGATTGACGAGATCAACCTCGGCGAGCTATCGCGACCGGAAGCAATTATGGTCATGAACCGTATTCCCGAATTTACCACGACTGATTTTACCACCAAGCTGGAGATCTTCGAAAAGATCGGTGGTCATCCTTACACCATCAACATGTTCGGCCTCCACGCTCATCAGACCTCTGTGAAAGATGTTCTGAACGACCTGTCGAGCGTTACTAAGGACATGATCGAGTTTACCCTGCTCGACCGCAGCTACGAACGACTAATGCCCGAGGCAAAAGACTTAGTTCAGGCGCTAGCAGTGCTGAAGAAAGCCATCAATCTTTCCGGTGTTTAGTATCTGGCCAAACAAAACGAAAAGCCGGATGAAGCCGAAAAACTAATCACCGAACTGATTCATTGGGGACTGCTGATCAAACTGGAGGATGATGAAGACAAGGCGCTCTATCAGGTGCACACTCTGGTCAAGCAGTTTGTCAAATCGCAGATTTCCGACGTGGAATGGAAACATCGACTGATCACCGCAGCGCAGTACTATGAAGACCTTGCTGTCACGAGTCAGAGCCTTTGGGACTACTTGGACGCCCGCGACCTCTACTTCGACGCCGACGAGTTCAACCAAGCGGGTGAAATTGTCGCTAATGCAACCGAGTACCTTCATCGCTGGGGATTGATCGAGTTCGTCCTAAGACTCAATCGTGAGGCGGAGCTTACTGCCGGTGGCAGTGTCAAAGCGGCGGCGATTAACCATCTAGGGATAATCCTTACCGGACTTGGTGACTACGACGGAGCGCTTCAGCAGTACGAAAGAAGCCTCGAAATGTATCGCGAGCTCGGAAATAAAGCTGGCGCTGCTAGATCTCTGTGGGGGTTAGGCATGATCTTTGACAATCGCGGCGACTACGATCAGGGCTTGATGAAGTACGAGGAAGGTTTGAAGATATTACGTGAACTTGGCGATAAAACTGGTATCGCGGGTTTGTTGCATCAGATAGGCACGATTTATCAAAAACGCGGCGACCTCGACCAGGCGCTGGAGATGTATCAGGAGAGCCTGAAAATCAAGCGCGAAGGGGGCGACAAGTCAGGTATTGCGAAGTCGCTGCATCAGGTGGGCATGGTCTATCAGCAACGTGGCGACTACGACAAGGCGCTGGAGTTGTATGAGGAGAGCTTGAAGTTGCTGCGCGAACTGGGCAACAAGTCGGGCATTGCGATTTCGCTGCATGCGGTGGGGATGGTCTATGAGGATCGTGGCGACTACGACCGGGCGCTGGAGATGTACGAGGAGAGCCTGGACATGTTGCGCGAATTGGGTGATAAGTCGGGTATTGCAATTTCGCTACATCAGGTGGGGAATATCTATTACCAGCATGGCGATTACGACCGGGCACTGGAGCAGTACCAGGAGAGCCTGAAGATAGCGCGTGAGTTAGGCGATAGGCTGGGCATTGCGGGATCGCTACATCAGGTGGGGAATATCTATTACCAGAATGGCGACTACGACCAGGCGCTGGAGATGTACACGGAGAGCCTAGAGATCGAACGCGAGTTGGGCGACAAATCGGGCATCGCGAATACGCTTGGGCAGATCGGACGAGTCTATGAAGAGCGCAGGCAATACAAAGAGGCGTTGACCGACTATCTCATAGCTGCTTCGATTTTCGCGGAATTGGGATCGCCCGTCCTCACAACTGCACAAGCATGCATTGCCGACCTACAGAAAACACTTGGCAAGAAGAAATTCGAGAAGCTCTATGACGAAGTCGTCGCTGAGCTAGAACAAGGAGGAGCAAATGAGTAGAACCAAAACCGTAACCTGCCCTTATTGCGACACGAAGCGCGAGGTTGACATCGACGCCGAGTTGAAGAAGAGCATCGGCACCATCTTCCGCAGCATATCCGCTGCTCCTGCGACTCAGTCGAAACCAAAGAGTGTTGTCGTCACCTGCGTCAATCTCAAGTGCCGTCAGGAATTCAAGGTGCCGGTATGACGGAAAAGGGCATCCCGCTCAGCAAAAGCGAGGAATTCTGGATCGGCAAACTGCGCGAACTACGCGCCGGCTCCATTTCCGCCATCGAGGAAGCCGCCAAACAACTAGTTACGATGATCACCGTCATGCAGGGCATCTACGCCGCCGTCTTAGCCTTCTCCGGCATTAAGGAAATGCCCCGGGGCAATGTTCTAGCACTAATCTGCTACGCCCTGCCTATTTTTCTTTGGCTCGCCGCGCTCTTCTTTGCCCTGATGGTTTCCCATCCGCGCGCCTATCATTGTCAAGAGGATTCCCCTGAGGAGACATTTGACACAATCGCCAAATTCAAATATCAGCGACTAAGACTGTCATTCATCCTGGTTGTGATCAGCTTTGTCATCGCCGCGGGCGGGATTATGTATTGGCTCTACACGGCGTCGCAGCCCATTCCTCCCCACGTGCCGCCCAGAGTAATCAACTGATCGAGCCTGAGCCGTCTCTACTTCACCCGTGTCTTCAGCGCCAGTTTGTACTTAGGGTCAAACCGTGACGGCGCACACTTGCCACACGATGCCGAAATTAACCGTTTGCGACGCGGAAATTCGGCCTTGCAGACGCGGCAATAGTAGATGTATCGCGGCGGCAGCTTTAGGCTTTTGTGCGCTTTCGCCCGGTATGATGCTCCGATCCGCGCGGCTTCCTTCTTGAATTCGGCATCATGATTAAAATGCAGGATGTGCACCATCTCATGTTTGAGAGTGTCGTCGATATCCTGCGGGAAAATCTCATGATACCGGCGCGACAGCACGATCTCCTGCCGATTGCGGATAAAAAGCCCCGCGGCCAGTAGGCGGTCAGAGTATCGTATGCGCGGCGTCGGTAATTTGCCGGCAAAGTGCTGAATATTGTAGCGACGGAAACGATTGTATAGCTCAGCCAATGATGGCAGCAATCCCCCCTCGGCTTCTTCTTCCTCCGGTGGCATAACTTCCACCGGCTGCGAGAATAAGTCGAGCAAGGTCGGCGCGGCCAGCGCGCTCATTTTTTTCGTGTTCATGCGCGTGGAATTTATTTAGTTAAATTCGATTTGCAAGTGGAGGAATTATGCACCGGATCGTGACCGTTTTCGCGATAGTAAACCTGTTTTTGGCGTTGTCGTACGCCCAAGAATATCAACCGGATCATCGTACTATCTTTGTATCGGCATCCGGACACCAGCCAGGCGACGGCAGTTTTACCAAACCGTTCCAGAATTTGCAGACCGCAATCGACAGCGCAAAATCGGGAGACGAAATTTCCGTCCTGCCGGGAACCTACGCGGCGAAACCGTCACCCTACGTCGAAGACCTCTGCGGCAACTGCCTTGATGCGCGTACTAAGGTCAATGCCAGTCGCGGATTTGTGATCGAAGGCAAAGCAATCACTATCAAAGGCGTCGATCCCGATTCCGTGGTGCTGGTGACCAGCGCGGGATATGGTGTGCTGTTTCTCGATAGCTGGGGGTCAACGATCGAAGGCTGCCAGATTACGGGCGGTGTGCGGGACAAGGATGGTAGCGCTACTGATGCCGGCATTGTCGCCAAATTCTCCCGCGTCACGGTACGGAACTGCAAAATCATCAATAACGAATATCGCGATACCACTGTGATTGTCGGTGTAGGCGGTGTGTTTGGACGCGAAGACTCGGAATTATTCATCGAGGGCAACGAAATCTTCAACAACGGTTGGGACGGTATCGCCCTTTACCGCGGCGCCAAAGCATTTATCGCCGACAACCGCATTGACAAAGGTCGCGGCGCTGGTATCGGCATCACCTGGGATGCGCAAGCAACCGTGCTACGAAACCGTGTCAGCCATTATTGGAAAGGCATAGGCAGTTTCGGCACCTCCCACGCGGTCGTGCGCAACAACATTGTGTTGGACTGCCTTGGCTGGGGTGTGATCGCGACCGGCACGTCGTTTATGGAAGCCACCAACAACCTGATCTATCGCAACGGCAACTGCGGTTTTGCCAACTGGGGGGACCGCGTCGATTCGCTCGGCCCACGTGGTGTCTTTGTCAACAACATCGTGTACAACAACGGCTGGCGCGATGAATGGGTCTGCCCCTGTGTCGGTGTTTGGATGCTCGGCAACCCGCACGATTTCGTGATCGCCAACAACGATGTCTTCACCGACTTAACGCTTATCGCAGCCGAACGCACCAACGCCGACAAACGCAAGGACCCGAAGAAGCCAAAGTATGCCGCCAATTACGGCGACAGCGACGACCTCACCGGCAAGCATGGCAACCTCTCGGTTGACCCGATGTTTGCCGACACGATCACTTTCAAACTCTTGCCAACTTCTCCCTTGATCAACGCCGGTGATTCAATCCTGACCAATCTTGATGGCAGTAAATCGGATATTGGTGTGTGGGGCGGGAATTCGACGAAGAGATAACGACGGCCTTTGCGGATAGCTGGTTTACGGCTATCCGTTCGCTGCCGCTTTTGCTGCGTTCTTGCTGTTGTTCAGAGAGTGGATTGCACCGTGAACACACGCGCGGACGCACTTCAAGCAGCCTTTGCAGAGATCGCCATGGTTAACACGTACATGATGGTGAAATCGAAACGGCAGCAGGCCAAGCACGCCAACCGGGCATGCCTCCACGCATTTTCCACATGATTCGCACAACCTGACATCGATGGCGATGTGCGCAGTCTGACTGTGCCTTAGAAACGGAAAGTGTAGCTTCATCGTCCTATCTCTATCGAACGAGAAACGCATGCCTTACGAAAACGAACAACAGAAAAGCTACAATGATGCCGGCGTATGCGGCTTCGCGACTGACCCCTAACAAATGGCTGGAAGCAGAGCGAACATGATTGAACAGCGCCCGACGGTTCAGGATGATATGCCAAACAGCGGCCGTGACAAAGATGACCGCGAGGGTATTGTGCGCCGACATCCATGCATGACGTCTGAGGGTCATCTGCTCCATCTGCAGCATGTGATTCGCCCCACACCCGTCACCGGAAGCCCGAGACCGCTGAAGGCAGCCAGTAGGGCAACAAACGCCCTCTGATTGAATGGTCTCTTCGTACTCGTACTCATCACGTTCCTTTCATTCGATAACTTTCACGCTCGCGCTCACCTAACGGTTTCTGCTCACCATCTACCGTCTTCCGCGCTCCCTCTCTGACACAATTCCCCTATGACGACTCGCACCTGTTCCAGTACTCTCACTGTGGTTGCGACCTCTTCGTCGCCAACGGCTTTGCCGAATAATCGCTCGAATTCGTGCGCCCGTTCGTGCACCTGCTCGAAGAGCCTGAGTCCCTTGGACGTAAGCTTTAGAGAGCTGCGCCGGCCGTCTTTGGCATCAGCATGCCGAACGATCAACCGCTCCGCCTCCATATCCTGCACCTGCCGCGTGACCGCCGCCGCATCAATTCCCAGCCGTCGCGCAATTTCTGTAACTCCCAATGAGTCAGGATGGCTAACAGCAAGAAGCCGCACCAACGCTAGCCTCGCCGCCGGCATTCCCACTTCGCGCGTAAATACACTGAGTAGCGTCTGATTGGTCCGCATGATTTCCCGCAGGAGATGAGACTCACCACCAGTATGACGAGGTCCCTCGGTCTTGTCTGGTATTCGTTTGGCCATCATAACAATATAATTGCATATGTCATTGACTATGTCAAGTACTTTCTTTGAGCATCTGACAGAAGAGCTCCTGTCCCATGCCCGACTCTGCGGACAACCGCGAGGGTTGCCATTGCGAGAAACAGTCGGATTCTCACCCTTCCAAAATCCCCGCAAGTAACAATAGCTCCCTCCTGTCCAACTGACTACACACAAGGACATCGATGCAAGGAGGTCTTTGTCTATGGACGAAAATAACTTACCGAGTGAGGATGACATGACGAGTATCAAGAGTTTTGCCTGGTACACAATTACCCTATTCTCTCTCATTGTGCTTCTGGCCTCTTTCCTCTGGGGCAAGAACGTCGAAGTTGCCTCTCAAAAGGCAGCACAAGGCATCAAGGTCGATGGCCAAATCAGCGACTGGCCGGAAAATGCCATGACTTTTCTGGAGGAGCAGCAGGCCACGGTCGGCCTCTGCAACGATTCCGCCAATATTTACGTCCTGGTTTGTTCCCGCAAGGCCGATTGGGCGCGGACGGTTAAAATGACCGGCCTGAGGGTCTATCTTGATGCCAAGGGCACTCAGAAGAAAGATTTCTCCATCAAGTTCACTGGCGGGCCCACGCGCGAGCAGATCATGGCCGCAGGTGGCGAGAAGGACACCGCGCGGCGTCGCGAAATGCCGCCGGAGATGCAGGGCAAGACGAATCAACAGAGGAAGGAGCCTGCAAGCAAGTTCATTTGCGTCCAGAAGGACGTGATCTCCGAGAAGGAAATACCGGTGGATGGTACCGAAGGACCGGCGGTGGCTTTCGGAGTAGACAAGGGATTCTTTATCTACGAGTTCAGTGTTCCGTTGAAGGAAAGCGGCGTCCGTTCTTATGGACTTGGCGTGACTCCGGGCAAGAAAATCGGTTTGGGTTTGCTCTGGGGAGAAATGGACAAGAGCAACATGCCTGAGGGAATGGGTGGCGGCGAGGGACCTGGTGGTGGGCAAGGTGGCGGCCCAGACGGTGGATC
>CAIYYT010000089.1 GCA_903930455.1 uncultured bacterium
CCTCCACGAGCCACTGGAATCCAGCCGGTCTGGGTGAATACCCGCTGGCCCACAACTGGTATCAGTTCAAGTTGACGGACGACACACATCTGCGAGGGCTCGCACAACAGGCTCTTACCGGAAAACTGGCGGCGAACTTTTTCGAGAAGTTTGCTTCGTGGCAGATCAAGGGTAACGAGATCAGCCGATTCGTGGACAGCGCCTGGATATCATACGAGCAGATCAATATCGATACGTCCCGAACAGTCTTGGCAAACCTCTCGCGGATGGCATTCAGCGCCGACAAAGAGAAATTCAAACTGGCAGTGCGGTTGGTCTGTTTGGCCAACACCGGCATTGCGTTTGATGATATCAATAGTCTGCGTCTACAGTTGCTAGCGACTGCCGGCAAGGATGTACAGGCAGGCGAGAAGATCAACGCCATGTTCGAGAAGATGGTGATTTTCTGGCAGGATCTGCGTTTCAAAACGGGCGCATTTCCGGCGGTTTCCGAGAAGGTTGCGGGCGCCATCGCCGACAAAGCCATCACTGCCGAGGAACTGAGCGATATTGAGACGACCATCGCCGGTTGCGAGACGACCTCGCGATCACAACAGATACGTGTACCGTACTCCGTGTTGCTGACGATCTGGCAAGGTTGGGAAGTGCCATGGGAGCAGAACATCGACAAGATCGCGGTCATGGAGAATGGTATTCCGAACGACAACTTCACGCATTACGACATCTGGGCGGTTACGAATTTCGGACTGATGCGCTTCGACGGCGTGAGTTGGCAGGATGGTGATAACGTCGAGCCACGCAAGGGAGACAAGCTGAGTGATATCGTCTCACGCGCTCTTGGCACGGCGAACGAGAATATCATAAAGTCACGGTTGGAGATCGTCGCTCGCGCCAACAATACGATTTCCAAAGAGCGATTGCTGGAGATCAGAGCGCAGGTGGAGAAGGCGCTGCCTGCTGAGTTTGAAAATCGGGAAGAGGTCATCAAGAATCTCGACAAGCTGGAAGACGCGTGGCTCAACTGCCGGCTCAATCAGCAGAAGCTTGATTTGTTCACCAGCACTTTTCAGAAGGCCTACAGCGATTCGCAGTTGACGGCTACGGAGACTGAACGTCTGTTGTTCGCGCTGGAGAAATCGGCGACCGATCAACTTCCCCGCATGATTCGCTTTCCCTTCCGTGCGGTATTCACTGGAGCGATTAACGATATCGCTGTTGATCGCAAGACGCTCTATGTGGCCACCGAAACCGGCCTCTATCGATACAATGGCAGAAGCTGGGAAAAATTCAACACGGGCACTGACACGACAGGAGCAGTCTGGTGTGTGAAGGTACCGAAACGGGACCAATTGTGGCTCGGAACCGACGTTGGAGTCAAGGTTATGAGGGACGGCAAGTGGACGACATACGGGGCTGCTCAAGGGATTGGCATTACTCCGATTAAGAGCCTCTTTGTTAAGAACGACAAAGTTGCTTGGGCGGCATCGGATCAAGATCTGTATCGTTTTGAAGATACAACATGGTCAAACACGTTTAAGTACACAGTGGCGGTCGCCGACTCGGCGCTATCGGTTCTCCACAAAGCCTATGGTAATATCGACCCGGACAGAATCGGAAATAGGGTTGCCTTACTGCAAATGCGTAGCGTGGAGGGAAATCTTGTAGCGGGAACGGCGATCACAATTCCGTATGCGCCTCTGTTCGAAGGCGATATCACGGCGTTGGCGATGGACAACGACAACAACCTATGGGTGGGCACCACATTAGGTGTGAAGCGTTTTGACGGCAAGGGGTGGACTAGTTACGGCTACAAAGCGATCAAGATCGAAAAAGAAACGACTCTGGAGCAGTTCGCCAAAGAGTATCTGAAGACGGAAGACCCCGATCGGATCGGGTCGTTTGTCAGCCTCATCAAAAAGAAGAACACGATACGGGAAGATCCGATTCCCGCGGGCAGGATCATCTATGTGTACGCCAATCCCGCCGGTAGTCCGATCAATGCGCTCTACGATCAGGGGGGCAAGATATACGTGGCGTCTTTCTACGGAACCTTCTCCTACTCCGGCGGTCGTTGGGAACGCTACTATCACGAAGGTTTGAATCGCACCAACACTAAAGATATCGCTGGCGAGGCCGGCGAGATCTGGTTCGCCACCGCCGACCGTGTGACGATTTACGCCCACGGCAAGAAGGAGCTTAGCTTTACACATGCCAACTGGTTGCCTGACTTGGCACCCGATCTCTACTACGAGTTTCTGGGTTACGTCCATCCAGTCGGCTCGATGGGTACGCTGGGCGCGAATTTCACCTTTTTGTCATACGGTCAAATTGTTACCACCGGTGAGACTTCATCCGACCCGACCGGCACGATCAATCCGTTTGACGCGGCGTTTACGTTGTCCTACGGAACCCACGCATCAAAAAGTCTGGCCGTCGGATTGTCGGCAAAAGTGATATACAGCCGCCTATCGGTTGTCGGGGCCGGTCAGGAGGTTGGTCGCGGCCAAGGAACTTCGTTCGCTGCGGAGGCGGGTATTCTCTATAGTCTCAGCAGGAAACTGCGTTTGGGCGTTGTCATTACCAATTTGGGTCCCAATATGTCCTATATCGACGCCGCACAGTCCGATGCACTGCCACGCAATCTGGCAATCGGGTTCGCCTATCGGCTGGTCGATTCGCCTTACAACCGTTTGACATTAGTAGGCGAAATCAACAAGCTAATGACTTCGCTTGGGGATGGCTTTTCGCAGGAGATGAGAGAAGCGATCGAAAACGTCGGCATGGAATACTGGTACGGATCGCTCTTAGCATTGCGTGCCGGGTACATCTACGATCAGGAAGGGCAGGTCAAGACGCCGACACTTGGTGTGGGTTTGCAGTACAAAGGCAAGTATCGGTTGGATTTCGCTTATATTCCGTCGTCGCAGAATACACCTCTGGCAAACACGCTGAGAACTTCTCTGACGGTGAGAATGTAAGCTGTGAAGATACTGTCTCGCATAATCCTACTGATAATTCTGACGTTCTGGTCGCTGCCGGCGCCAGTGGACGCCAAGATACTGGAGATAAAGGGGAAGTCCCCTGCCAGCACGCAGCCGAAACCGGGTCTTGCCGATGAAGTGAGCAGCCGTAACATCCTCGGTCTCGATCATTCGGGAAAGTACGGGATGCCATTACAGGCGCTATCCTCGGCCAATCCGGTGGTCATCAGGGTCCTGGCGATCCGAGTCAACTTCAAGCGGGAAGTTACAGACGATCCGCAGACAACTGGTGATGGCACGTTCGACCTGCGCACCAAGGCGGTGTTCGAAGCGGAGGAGAAACATCTGATTGATCCGGCGCCGCATAATCGCAATTATTTCGAAAAACATATGGAAGCACTGGCGGCCTATTACAAAGTCGTGTCCAATGGTCGTCTGGAAGTGACCTTTGATGTTTATCCGCGTGCAGTTGACTCGGCATATCAGCTTGATAGTTCGATGTCACATTATGGATTGCAGGCACCGGCATACGGTCTGGGCGAGTTTGTTTCTGACGCCCTGCATGCGGCTGACCGTGATACAACACTGACGCTGTACAATGCCGGGACTGACAAGAACGTCTATGATGCCTACATGATCTTTCATGCCGGGTCGGATCAACAAAACAATCTGCCAGGCTTTGGACAGGATACACCGGGGGACTTGTACACGGGATATGTCAAACTGGGTACGTCGTTTCCTTTGGAAAACGGCAAGGTGCATATCAGCGACGCGGTGGTCATGCCGGAGTCGCCGTCACAGGATGGCCGTGTAACAGCGCTGAACGCGGTGATGGGGCACGAATTCGGGCATCAACTTGGTTTAGTCGATCTCTATGATACGCGTACGGGGATGACACAAGTCGGTGATTTTTCACTAATGGATTACAACGGCTTCGGCGTTAATATCGACCTTGGTGACTCGGTGCCAGTTTTGGTGCAGGGCGTAATGCCGATTTTCCCCGACGCCTGGTCACGCGCTTATCTGGGATTTGTAGATGTCGTGGAAGTGACTTCGGCTAATAACATCAAAGTACTGGCTGCGGAACTCGACACCAGTTTCAACCAGGTCTTGATGGTTCCGATCAACGCGGATGAGTATTTTCTGGTTGAAAATCGTCGCACCGATATTGATGGCGACGGCGTAACGAATCTCAAGGCCGACAGTCTAACCGACGTCATCATGAGCCCACTCTCGACGAGTAACAACCGTGAGTATGATTTTCTCATTCCCGGTTCAGGGATGGTGATCTGGCATATTGACGAATTGGTGGCGCGACTTGACTACAACGGGGATGGCATCAGCAATTTCGATCAGAATCAACTGCAACTGTGGAACTTCGCCAGCGATACTCGGAAGTGGGACAATCATCATCGCTTCCTGTCGTTAGTGGAGGCGGACGGCATTGTTGATTTCGGCGGTTACTATTACTCCGGCTATGGCAAGCAGGCGGACCTCTTCGACATCAATAACAACGCAACCTTTGGGCCGAACACGAATCCACCGACAATTGCCAACAACAACGCCTATACCGGTATCACAATCGGCGATATTTCGGCAGCTCTTTTGGTAATGACATGCGACGTGAAGACTGAAGGGCATTTGGCCGGTTGGCCAAATCAGGTTTTCGTCAACTCTTTGCCGCTAACCATCGCCGATCTCAACGGCGATAACAAGGATGAGATATTGACGGCGGCCGGGCCGTTTTTGCTCGCGTACAAGTTCGACGGCACGCCGTTGTTCAAACCCTTTGCGGGGAGCGAAATAGCAGTCGTGCGGGATGTGCTTCACGGATCGGGCGAGGTCTATGACACTTTGGCTGTTATGGGGCGCATAGATGCTGCGCAGCATTTCGTACACAGTTTAGCGGTCGCCGACATCAATGGTGATGGTTTTGCAGAAGTGGTTGGGGTCACTTCGGGGAACACGATTGTGTGTTATACAATGGCGACACTGAGCTATGAAGGTGAGGCGATCAAGCTTTTTGAAAAGCCTCTGGACGGGCCAGCGGCGACTGCGCCGATGATACTCGATTATGATGAGACTATGGCCGGGTTGGAGATACTGGTATACAACGAGCAAGGCGAAAAGCTGGTCTTCGACAAGAGCGGAAATCGCATATCCAAAGAGACATTGAAGTGGCCATTCCGAGTGATGTCGGATTCGCTTCATCAATTCGAACTGATTTCCCCGTCTGAGGGACTGACGGATTCTGCCGAGGCACTGTCTTCGGTGGGTGCGGCGGCTGCTGATTTTGATCGCAACGGAACTTATGAAACGGCCGAGGTTCTTGCGAGCGGGAATCTGAGAATCAACTACGTTGGCAACCCTATGTACAGACACGCAGATGGAGCTGTTGGTTCCGAGATGTCGGTCGGGGATATTGACGGCGATGGTTACCTGGAAATACTCTTCTGCGGTGATAACCGAATCTATGCCTACAATCACAACGGGACGCTCGTGAGTAATTTCCCGATCATTGTCAATCGCATAATTCCGACTGGAATGATAAAGAGCAGTCCAATGCTGGCGGATATCGATGGTGACGGGAAAATGGAGATCTTCGTGGGGACTCCGAACGGCGAGTTAGCCGGGTTCAACCTCAACGGCGACCGGCTGGACAACTTCCCCAAATCAACGGGAGGATCGATCAGCACGCCGGTCGTATTCGCGCGCGGCGGCGGCGCAACCTCGGCCATTTTTGCGCTGACCGACGAAGGCGCAATCACAGCTTTCGCGATACCAACGCCGAGCAAGATTGAGTGGAACACAATCTACGGTAGTCCACGCAATTTCGGGAGTTATGAGCGCCCATTGCCCACACCAACACCGATTGCGGAAGCTATCGGCTATGTGTATAATTATCCCAATCCCGCATCGGGCCAGACGACGATCAGGTTTGCCGTGCGGGAGTCGGGAGAAGTGACACTGAAGTTTTTCAACGTTGCGGGTGATCTGGTGTTTGACACGCGCGTTGCCGCAATCGCCGGCACAGATAATGAGCTCCCGTTCGACTGTTCGCGACTGGCTTCAGGGGTGTATTTCTGCCAGTTGGAAACGCCATCCGGTGACCGTAAACACTGTACGGTTGCCATCGTGAAATGAAAGATGATTTTTTCGGAGGATAGATTCATGTTGAGGTTTTCTCTAATAATTTTGCTCACTCTGGCCTTCTCATCGTTGGCGTTAGGTTCCTCGCCGCCGGCTTCCGCCAATGAGATAGGGAAGTTTATACAGAAGGATGAACTAAAGACTTATCGGCAATTGCACGAATGGACGGGGGCCAAGTTCGCCGCTTCCGAATTCGAGGACTTTCCGATGACTTCGGACCTGCTGAACGCTTCTTACCGTTCTCCGAGCAAGGCGTTTCTGTATTCGATGACGATTCCGGGAGGCGGCCAACTCTACAACCATTCCACAATCAAGGCCGGTCTGTTTATGGCCATCGAGGTGGCGTCTTGGGTTGACTGGCTTATCAATCACCAGCAGGGACAGAAGAAGACCGACGATTACAACAACTTCGCCGATCGTGACTGGTCAGCAGAGCGCTATACCAATTGGTTAATTGAGACTTATGGTATAGTATCGGATACTGCGGAGTTCCTTAATGAAAAGGGTGTTGCGACGCGCTTCACCCACCATCTACCGGCAACCAAGACTCAACAATACTATGAAATGATCGGAAAATATGATCAGTTTCGCTATGGCTGGAGCGACACCGACTATCTTATTGGCCAGTACAAATCACCACTGCGCACTCTATATCTGAACGACCGCGCTACAGCCAATGACTACTTCACCAAGGCGAAGACCGGCGCAATCATTGCGATTGCCAACCATTTGCTTTCGGCTTTTGACGCCGCGCTATCGGCCAAACGCTACAATAAGAAGCAGGATACTTTTTCGGATGTGACATTGCGGGCACGGATAGTGCAGTATGAAGGTTATCAGATGCCGAAACTGACCTTGAGCTATACGTTTTAGCATGAAGAGCAAAATCGTCATAGCAATTGGTCTGCTGGCTTTCGCCTCCGTTGGGGCGCACGCCGAGATTATGCTGCCTTCGTCGCAGCTTTCGTCGTCGGTGATCGCGCAATCTGATCCGCAAACGCCGGCTTCGGGCTTTTCTGAAGTGCAGCAGGGCAAAGAACGGATATTCAAAAATCCGTGGCGGGCGTTCTTGATGTCGGCCGTGCTGCCGGGCACAGGTGAGCATTATGCCGGAGCGGGACTCAAGTCGAAAGTGTTTTTAGTTTCCGAGGTCGGTCTCTGGTCGGCGCTAATCTCCTTCCGCCATTTGGGCAACTGGCGAAAAGACGATTACCGATTGCAGG
>CAIYYT010000090.1 GCA_903930455.1 uncultured bacterium
GATCAGAATACCCATCGGCGATTCCTCGCGCTGGAGGACATGCGCCAACGAGCGAACGTCTTTGGGTTGGTATCCACCTCCTTTGACCTCGATGATAATCCGGTGGTAGTTGCCCTCAAAATCCTGGAAGTACAAAAATCCGTCTATGCCGGTATCGCCGCCGCCAGTGCTCTTGAACGGTTGCCCGCCGATTAGCGACACCGCCCAACTCTCAAACTGGAACTTTGATTTTTCGGACAGCGCTCGCGCATCCTCAAGCGACTTGGGCTCGCCGATCTCCTCAAACTTGGCGTCGGGAAAGTGCTGAATTACACGCTTTTTAATAAGCTGTATCGCCAAGTACGTGACGTCGATACCTATCCACTTGCGGCCGAGTTTCTCCGCCGCGACAGTAGCTGTTCCGCAACCGCAAAAGGGGTCCATCACTACATCGCCTTCGTTTGAAGACGCTTGGACGATGCGCTCCAGAAGGGCAACGGGTTTTTGGGTTGGATAGCCCAGCCGCTCCTTTGCCTGAGAATTCACCGGCGGGATGTCGTCCCAGAGACTTTGTAAGCCGACTCCTTTGTTGTCGTCGAGATAGCGCTTAATTCGTATCCCACCTTTGTTCGTAAAATGAAGACGTCCTTCAGTATCAAGTTTCTTCATTGTATCTAGCGGGACTCGCCAAAGCGACGTTATACCCTTGTACTTATATGTGTAACCACCCCCAGAAAGCCCTTTTGCCGATAGGTCGTAGTCATTCCATAACCGCCCGTCATGGTCCCTGTGCTTGAAGCGCTTCAGGTACTCCTCACCATGCTCCGTATATTGTTGGTTCCAAACCCAGGCGTCGCTCTTCGTATAGAACAAAATGATGTCGATATTAGCACCATACCTGTTAGGGTCGCTGTGGGCACTCGTTCTCTTCCAACTAATCTCATTACGGAAGTTCTGAATCCCGAAAATCTGATCCAACAGCACCTTCAGATAGTGGCTTGCAGTCGGATCGCAATGCAAATACAGCGAGCCTGTCATTTTCAGGGCGCGGTGCATTTCGACCAGTCGTACAGCCATCATGGTCAGGTACGCCATTAGATTGTTGCTGTCCATAAACTGACGGAAGGCCTTCATCATATCTTTGAGCTCGAGCGAATACGTGCCTTTCATGATTTCGTCGAATGCCTGCTGGCTTTCAGTCCCCCAGGACCAAGTGTCTTCAAAGGCATGTATCTGGGCTGTGGAGAATTTGCCCGTCTTGTCGGGAAAAATGACATTGTAGGCGCGCTGCGAATTGAAAGGCGGGTCGAGATAGATCAGGTCGACGGACTCCTCTTTGATGTATTTGCGGAGGATTTCGAGATTGTCGCCGTAATACAGAGTGTTCATGGTAGCGACAATCTAATCTTTTATCGCGAGGGCGCAATCAACAAACACTGGATTCCCGCCTTCGCGGGAATGACATTCCCTCGTTCTATCAGGCCACACCCGACAGCCGCACGACTCCCACTCTCCCCCCCAACTCTCCCTTGCATCACCACCGCAACTCGCATACTTTCTGTGCCATGTCGCTGCTTTTTATCTTCAGCAACGCCTTTGTGGTCGGTCTTTCCGGCGCCGTTATGCCCGGCCCGCTGTTGACCGTCAATATCTCTTCCGCGCTCCGGCGAGGTTTCTGGGCTGGTCCGATTGTGGTGCTCGGCCATGCCCTTGCCGAAGTCGGGATTCTCTTCGCCATCTATCTCGGCCTGACCAATTTCGTTAAAGACCCGCGCATTTTCTGGTGGATTGCGGTCATCGGAGGCGCTGCCCTGATTGTAATGGGAATCATGATGTTTGTCGATCTTTTCCGCAAAAAGGTGCGCCTCGAATTTATCGGCCAGAACCAGCAATCATCCCGCGCAACGATTTTCCTCGCCATATTGGCCTCAGTTTCCTCCCCCTACTGGATTCTCTGGTGGCTTACGGTCGGCGCTCTCTTGATATCACAGTCACTCCAATTCGGCCTCATCGGACTGTTGGTGTTCTATATAGGACACATCCTCTCCGATGTGGTCTGGTACTCAATCGTCAGCTTCCTGATCGGTTCCGGTAAACGCTACTTCAACAACCTGATTTACCAATCCCTGATCGCGATCTGCGCCCTTTTTCTGGTCGCCCTCGGCCTCTATTTCATCCGTTCCGCCCAAACCGGCGCTTTCCTGCAACACCTCCAGAAAATCGTCTGAAAACGCCTTCGTCCGGTTTGTTTCTACTCCTCTTGTTATTGCCGATTTACCCTTCAAATTCGATTACACCATTTGACCTTGCTTAACGTCTCTAATCTGTATAGATTGGTAAACCGATTCCACTTAGAGGATTTGGAAGTGAGATGGAGAAGATGATAAAGAGACTGATTCCCGTTGTTTTGTTGATTCTCGTGGTGATAGCCGGATGCAGCCGCAAACCGGACGAAGAGCTTCCCGCCCGTGTTGGTGATCTGCACGTGCGTTGCCAGATCATCGATCAGGCTAACCTGCCGGAGACTTTTCCGATAACGGTATCGGTCTATTCCGACGCAGCCCGTACGCTTTTGAAAGGCACAAAGACGATTACGACCGTGAAGGATTCCGTCAACACAGTCGCTTTTACGGATCTGCCGGTGAGCTTCATGTATGTTCATATCACTGTCGACGTAGATTCACTCACCAGTAAAAGTTGCGAGACCGATCTAACTGTGTATGTAATAATAGACCAGGTGGCCGTCACGCCAATTCGAGTCCTGACGGTCTATTCCGGCTATATCAGTTGCGAAAATCTGTAAATCTCGGATCGTCTGCATCTAAAATCGCCTGTGCGCTTTACAATCACGGTCGGACAATCGGTGGTCTTCCCTTTCCGCAAACATTTCTTTGTTTTCGAGTTTATCCTGGTTACCTTTGTGGCTCTCGGTGCATCTATAGGTATGGGAACAGTTGGGTGGATGGATGGTATAAAGACGGACGGGGCCGACATAACTGGTGTGGAGATATTGACAACGCTGTGAATTCATGAACAAGACTATTCTGCAAATCGTCGTTATCTGCTTTGTCGCCGCGCTTCTGGCGGTTGGCAATAATCTCGTCAGTCCCAACAAAGTCCCTTGGATCGGCAACTGGCCTTCTTTGTCAGACAACTCCGATTCAGTTTGGGTTTCTCCGTCCTACGACGCTAAGAGCGACCCTCCGACTTTGAGGCTATCGGAGGCTTTCGACCGCTTTGTATCCAAGACCTATCTCTTTGTTGACGCTCGGGAGCCTGAGGAGTATCAGGCGGGGCATATCAAGAACGCGATCAATTTGCCGTTCGATACTTTCGATGACCACTGGGCTCAAGTCGAACCACTGCTTCCCAAGGATGCCAAGATCGTCACCTACTGCTCCGGTACTGAATGTGATGCCAGCCTGTTGCTTGCGCGGCTGCTAATCCAGAAATATGGTTACGAGAGCATTGAAATTTTCTTTGGTGGCTGGCCGGCTTGGAACAAGCACAAGCTTCCGATTGATGGCAAATACGATGAATAAGTTTCTAACTAACAAATATCTGGTTTTCTTGATCCGGCTGGCGATCGGTATCGTGTTTATCTATGCCGCCGTCTCCAAGATTACACATCCCGATCAGTTCGCCCGCATCATCTACAACTATCACATTCTCCCCGGTGGCGTCATCAATCTCTTTGCGTTGCTCCTGCCCTGGATAGAAATCCTTTGCGGCTTCTTGTTGATCATCGGATTCTGGCACAAAAGTGCAACCGTAATTCTCGGTGGCGTGACGGTTGTATTCATCCTCGCCTTGTCGGTGGCGCTGTTCCGCGGAGTTAATATCGAATGCGGTTGTTTTTCGACAACTTCCAAAGCCAAGGGACCGGTGATCGACTTGATCGTCCGCGACACCATCATGCTGGTCGGCTGCGCCCTGATTTTCGCAGCCAACAAGACTTTCCTTGCCCTTGACGGTCTCCGTCGCCGCTTCTAAATCTGCAGCTTCAGCTTTTCTGCAATGTCGGAAGCTTGGCTTTCTCAAGTACTCCCGCATCGAGCATTTGATGCTTCACCAACAATATCTGCCCGAAATGCGTTGCAAAATGCTCAAGCACATGATACAACGTCCAGGTTCGCGAGAAATGATTTGTCTTCGCCAGCGTGTAGAGCTTGTCCAGATCTTTGTCGCGCCACTTCTTCATTTCCGTGTAGATCACGCGACGCCCTTTGGCAAGAATGGCAAGATACTTTTCGGCGGTGAATCCCTCTAGATAGGCAGGATGGACACCCTCTGCCGGTAGCGGCAGGCCATCATCTTTAATGCCAAGAGTTTTCACAATGATCGCTTTGCCTTCCGGTTCCCACTCGATTTGATTTGGTGCAATCTTAATCCACCAGACTTCCACCAGTGACAGATGCGCCAGCAGCATGCCAACGGTATTCATTCCCGGCTTCTGTTGCCATTCCAGTTGGTCGACGGTCAGTGATCCGACTTCCTTTTTGAGTCGTGCCAATTGGTCATCAAATTGTGCAGCGAACAGACCAATTTTGCCCTGCGTCTTTGGATCGTAGCCCCGGGCGATTTTCAATTCACGCTTTTTCATGGATACCTCTCAAAAATCGTTCAGAATAATTACGATTTGCACCCAGCATTTTACCGGTGCTAGCCTCTCTTGTAAATATAACGTGTTGTGAATGGTGTTCGTTCCAAACAACAGAGAATCTTCGCTTGTTGTGTCAGATCTTAGTCCCGTCCAAGGGGGCGTGACCTGACACGGTGACAGCGTGCCCCGGACGTTCGTCCGGGTTTCTGAGTATCGTGGGTCAGGCCTTCTTAAGGCCTGACAAATTGTGTCAAGCCCCGAGAGGGCTTGATCTACTTGGCTATATACTCAAAACCCCATTCGTAATAGCCGTCTTTCTTGTTCCGTTCGAGAAAACGAAGTCGAGTTTGTTGCACACGATGGGATTGCCCTTGGCATAAACAATGTCCTTATGATACACTTTGTCTGGAGAGGTGAAGCTGTCTACTCCAACAATGCCGCCAAGGAAATCACTTCGTCCATACGCCCAATGGAACCCGGCCTTTTCATCCTCCAGGACATTCCCGGTGACAACAGCC
>CAIYYT010000091.1 GCA_903930455.1 uncultured bacterium
ACCGAGATTGGCTTCCGAATGCCAAAACGATCCGGCACCCTGCTTGTAACCACCATACGAACAACGTATCACAACATTTCCCGGCTCCTGCCCTTTGGAACGTTGATGCACCGTGCAGATACGATCCTTCAGTTGTTGATAGGCAGGGGACATGTAGTCGAGAAACTGAATCTCCGGCAACGCCATGCGCCCCTGATAGCAGTTGCCCATTCCCAGCGAAAGAATGCCGGCTTCATCCAATGGTGTATTGAATACGCGGTTTGTCCCAAACGCGCGCTGCAGTCCCTGTGATACGAGGAAGACACCACCTTTGCCCTTGAGTTTCTTCTGTTCTTCGATGTCTAATTTCATCTTGCCGGAAAAATCTGCGACGTCCTCACCAAAAAGGATTGCATCGGGCGTCGTCAGGAATAGATCGAAAAGCGCATAGTTCATCGCCCGGCGCAGAGTCATCGGCCCGAGATTTTCCGGCAACTCCTCCGAGGGACGCGCACCCATTTCGTGATATTTCTTATAATCTGCCTTCCGGTCACCGGTGTATCCCCCCAGCAACTGTTTCCACCGCTGCTTGGCCTTGTCAAAATCATAGGCTCCAACAAGACTCTTGATGTATTCGCGGGTCTTGATCTGACGGTCGGCGACCACTTCTGCTGAGATGCGAGAGACTTCCTCGTCGTATTTCTGATACATCTGTTTTACTTGCTCGGCAGTGAGAATGCCATCATGAATCAGCGTCTTTGCCGTCTTGAGAATCGGATCGTTCGAGTAGTGCCACTTTTGCTCGGCGAGCGCCATGTAGAACGATTGATCATCCGAACCCGAATGACTTTCTTCGCGCACGACTTTGATTTCCTCGAGCACTGGTCCTTTACCGGAGCGGCAATAGTCAGTGTTATCCCTAAGGTGTTTTAATACTTCCTTGATCTCAGTGCCATCAAAGTGATCAATCTTGAGTCCGAAGCGCTGGTAGCCCTCGAATGGCGAGGTAGGATCGCCGTCCGGAAACTGTTCTTCGACAGAGACCGAAATCGCCCAACCGCAATTGTAAATGGCGAACATACAACGTGTCTTGTAGAAGACTGAATAGAATACCGCGCGGGCAAACTCGGCCTCGGAGGACGCACCTTCGCCGATGCCGCAATAGACAATAGCATCACTCGGCCAGCGGCCGCCGGGGTAGCGCGACTGCTGTGAGATTGGCGCTGGATTAGCGATGGCCGCACCCACACCTGCCGCTTCGAGAGCATGCGAACCGGTCGGCGAGGCCTGTGGCATGATGCTTTCTTTGGCGTGAGCAGCGTGGGCATGTTGAAGCATGCCGCCGGTGGAAGTTGATCGCGGATCGCCGATACATTCGAGAAATTTCTGGCGGATGTCAATGCCCCGATAGATATCGAGTGTTTTGTTGCGGTAGTAGCCGAAGAACGGGTCATTTGGTCGTAGGAAATAGCCGGTGCAGGCGTCTACGAGTTCTTTTCCGGAGGAGCCGATGAAGAAGTAGCTTTCGCCGCGGCGGGTAAGGAGTTTTTCCTCGATCAGGATGCGCCGCGACTTGACCATGATGTCAAATATGTGCTCCAATTCGTTAGCCGTCAGCCCGGCGTAGTCTTTTAGCGGCTTGTCACGATCTTTGACCGAAGCGCCGACCTCATCGTATGTCTGAACCTGCTGCAATATCTCTTTAATATCCAACTGATCCTACCTTTCCGGACGCATGCAAACTCCAAATTACTACGCATGATAAGCCGCAATTGCACAAGGAGAAAGGAGATTTTTAGAACGGGCAGAGCGGCCGCAAACTCCGACTCGACAGGCCCAGAATGAAGTCTGAAAGGGTGACGTTGGGCACTAGGACAATGAGCTTGCTGATGACACTCCCAGATCGTGACTTTGACGGAGAGTCTCGGAGTTAAGCGTAACGCCCCCCAGTTGCCAGTCATCATGGCCGTATATCACCCTGCCGATTTTCTCGATGCCCGCCCAGATGAAGAACCCGCCAATTACCCGTTCGGCGGCATCAAATTTCTCTCTGGCGCCACCGACCAGGATGTACGCACCCTTGCCGCGCAAAATGCCGTGGTCGTCGAATCCGACGGCGTTATTGCGGAACCGGGGTGGACGAAAGCAATTGCTACGGTCGATAAACAACTTGGTTTGCGCGCTGACCGAGTCAAAGTAGACAGGCGAAGCGATCAGCACCATGTCCGCCTGCATCAGATGCTGCAGCGTCGGATGGAGGTCATCTTTGTACACACAGGGAAGAGGCGTGGGATCTATTCCGCAAGCCTGACAGGGGATGATGCTGAGATCATTAAGTCGCACGTTCACTACTTCGGTATCCGGAAAGATCGATGTGAACCCGTCCTCAAATTGGCGTGCCAGAATTTCGGTCGAGCTTTCAATGCGCGGCGAACCGTTAACTATCAGTAGTTTCATCTTCCTCGATCAGTTGATAGTATTCGCTCATGCTTTTGTCAAGCAGTGCGCGTTTTTCGTTCTGTTCTTGTCCTAGAGACGCGAGTCTCTCCCAATCCGAAGCGTGGCGCTCATCAAGCAGTTGCGTTTGCAGGGAATCGATGTCCATCTCCAAGGCGGCGATTTCCTCTTCAAGTTCCTTGAGGCGACGTTTGCGCGCAGTGCCGATGTTTTTCTGCCGTCGTTCCTGCTTGCGGTCTTCACGTTTCTGCGACTTGTCAACCCCCTCACTCCTCAGGGGTATCGTCTTGATCTTCTCGGCAAACTCGGAGTACTTACCGCGCCAGTCGTGTAGTTTGCCTTCGTGCAACGCCAGAATTCTCTGCGCTACCGATTCGAGGAAAAATCGATCATGACTGATAAATAGTACCGTGCCTTCGTACTCACGCAGCGATTCTTCGAGCACTTCGCGAGAACCGATATCAAGATGATTTGTCGGCTCGTCCAGAATAATGAAATTCGCGGGTGTCGCCAACAACCGCGCCAGCGCTAGTTTCTTCTTCTCGCCTCCCGATAACATGCGGACATACTTGAAAACATCTTCCCCGAAGAACAGGAAGCGTGCCAGATGGCTGCGCAGTTGGAACGCATCCCATTGCGGTTGGATATCCCAGATCGTGTCAAGCACGGAGTCATTCTGGTTGAGTATCGAAAGTTCCTGATCGACATACTCAGAGTCAACGTTCCTGCCAATCTCGACAGTGCCTTCCCACGGCTCCAATTGACCGACCAGCAATTTGACCAGCGTTGATTTGCCGGCGCCGTTTCTGCCGATCATGCCGACCTTTTCTCCTCGCTCGATTTCAAACCCGATGTTCAAAAACAGCGGGGTATTGCCGAAGCCAAATGAGAGATTGTCCACTCTGAGAATCGATTGGTAAGCGCGTCGTGATACTTGCAGGTTGATCGCCGCGCGCTTGATTTCGGATGTCGGGCTTTCCAATCGTTCCAGTTTGCTCAGGGCAAGTCGTTTCGACTGTGCCTGCTTGGTCTTCTGGCCGGCGAGATTGCGATGGATAAAATCCTGAATGTTTTCGATTTCCTCCTGCTGCTGAAGATAGTGCTTCAACTGCAGTCGACGTCGCTCGTTGCGTTCGTCACAGTAGGAGGAAAAGTTGCCATGATAGGTTTCCAGTAGGCCATGATCCAATTCCACGATCTTGTTGACAACATGATCGAGAAAGACACGGTCATGTGAGACGACAATTAGCGAACCCTCAAATGTCTGCAGGTATTCCTCGAGCCAGACAGTCGATTCGATATCGAGATGGTTGGTCGGCTCATCGAGTAACAGTAGATCGGGTTGCTGCAACAACACTTTCGCCAGTGAAGCACGGTTGCGCTCGCCGCCGGAGAAGCTGGAGATCGGGCGATGAAATTCGCTTTCGCTGAAGCCGAGTCCGACCAGCGTGCTCTTGATCACTGTGTCAAGATTGTACCCGCCCATCATTTCCCATTGGTGTTGCAGGTCGCCGTATCGTTGGAGTGATTTCTCCGAACCATCCGCTACCGCCAGTTCGAGATCATCCAACTCGGACTTGATCTTGAGCATTTCCGAGTAAGATTCGAGCATCGCCAGGAACAACGAATAATCTGAAGCTATTTCGTCCTCCTGTGAGACATAGCCGAGCTTGACGCGATTGCTCAGTGTCACCGAGCCGTCGTCAGGGAGCACTTGTCCCAGGGCGATTTTCAGAAGAGTAGTCTTGCCTACACCGTTGGGACCAACCAAGCCGATTCGCTCGCCGCGGACAACGGATAAGTCAATCCCTTTGAGCAACTCAGTGTTGTTGTATGTCTTCTTGATTCCGGAGAATTGCAGGAAGATCAAGTCGAAACGACCTCGGTCTGTCTTCCGCCGTAGGCGACTGCCATTTCAATCATCAGGAAGATAAATCCTATCAGCAGAAACAGCTTCCACAATTCCGTTCCGAACCTTGCGGAAGTAATCAGACTCGTAGGATTGGCGCCGTAATCGAGTACGATCACCTTGGCGCCGGCTACTTTCTTTCCCACCGTAGCAGGGTCACTATAAGCGGTCTCCGATTCCTCCGGAGGGAAATTCACTGCGAAGACGTCAATCGGTGTTCCGTCTCCGACGATCTTGTAGATACCGGGATTCTGCACGCGACCAATATTAAAAACCACTGCGCCGGTGCGGAAAGCCGGTGAGAGCTGAGTTGTGTCGTTCGTTGGTGTGACAAGTACAAATTGCCGCGCGTTCTGCGCACTCAGCTCGCGTGTTACTTCCGTGCCGGACACGATGTTCTCGCGCTGATTAAGCGGCTCGGAGACGAGATACTCAATCGAGCGATTTAGCAGAATCACCATAAACGGCCGATTGACCAAATCGCTAAAGCGGTTGTCGAGACTGAAGGTATACAGCAACGCTTTGCCCTTGCCAACACTCCCTTCAAGCACCGCCGGCATGTTGTCAGAGAAGCGCGCTAGCACGCGCGTCGACGCTTCCTCCATGGTTCTGAAGTGTCCGAGAAATTCAGCCTGCGGCAATTTATCGACGGTAAACTGCTTGTATGGCGAGAACAGAGGATGATCAAAATCGAATTTGTTGAGCAAGTACTTTCCCGCCTGTGGTGTTGGAGTCGCGGGAGCTTCGGTGACTTGCAGTCGGAAAATCGGGGAAGCGATCTTGTCGGAGAAATCACGCATGTCGATGTTCGGACGCATCATGAACAACACCGCACCGCCGGAATTTACGTAGCTGCGTAAACTTGATACGAGAGCCGCGGGCATCTGTCCTTTCAGATTGACTATGACGGCGTCATAGCCGAAGAGGTTCGCCGTACTGGCCTGAAGCGTGCCGATCAAGTCCACTTGCTTCGTGAAATTCCCAGCGGCTGATGGTGACAGCGCCTTCTGCACGTAGAAGGCTTCCTGATCATCATCCGACACCAGCGCCACTTTGCTGCTGGACGGAATTTTCATCGCAAAATTGAACCGGTTGTCAGGCAGCAAGTCATCATCGTCGATGCCGATCGAGCCATACATAAATCCGGTACTCGGCGCATTCTGCTTGAATGTGGCTTTGCCTGTCGCGGCCGGTGCGACCGTCAGATCCGTCTGTACCACTGTCTTGTCATTCAGATTCAACGAGACCAGCAAATCGGCTGACGTTTCACTCTTGAAATTGTGGACTTCGCACTGTGAACTAAACTCTCGCCCAGCGGTAATCAATTGGTTGGGGAACTTCACCTGTTCCACAGAAACATTGTCAATCGCACCCGGTGACACGCGAGTGATAAACAGCTTGACATCAAGATGCTCAGTCTGGAAAAGCTCAAATTCAAAGTTGCGCCATGCCTCCCCCTGGAAATCACCGATCAGGTAGACTTCCAGATTCGGATCATGGCTACCTTTCAGCACCTCCAAGGCCCTCGCGAACGCCACTGCTGGAACTGCGGCAGTAAACGATGATTGCATCGATTTCAAGAATGCCTTGAGCCGTTCATAATCCGATGTCGGTTCGCCGGAATCATAGAGAATCGTCGAGCCAAAGCCGATGATCTCAACTCGTTCCTTTTCGGTGAAATTGCCAAGTATCTGTGACGCTTTTTCGATGCTCCGTTCAAAGAAGCTTCCGGCGTTGGTTTCCGACATCGATGAGCCGGAGACATCAAGAAGCAGGATTGCCGTTGTCGTACTCTTGCCTCCCAGTGACGGCAGGTAACCGCCTTTGATCGTGGGGCGCGCGAAGGCAAAAGCAATCGCCAGAAGTGCCAGCGTTCGCAAAATCAGCAACAGTATTTGCCTGATCCGCACTTTGCGCATTCGCGTCTTCTGCAACGACAGCAAATACTTGACAGTGGAGAACTCGACGATTTTGACACGTTGGCGGTTAAATAGATGCAGAAGCAATGGGATGCTGGCGGCGGCGGCGAATAGGAGCAGGAAAGGATTGATGAAGTTCATATCTGTTTATACGTTGGCGCAACTCGCGTGTCTGGACATCTGCGCGTCCGCAGTCAGTTGTGATAGGCTTTTTGCAAGTACTTCTCCGCCTCTTGGCGATCGAGATAGGCGGTCGGGTACTTCAACACCTTGTGGTAATTCTCCAATGCGGCTTTGCGATCTCCCAGAAGATCGTGTGTCTGTCCCAGCGCCAAAAATACCTGTCCAAGGTAGAACATGCGTTCCTCCAGGAAGAATGCCAAGTCAAGATAATCAAGAGCCACCTTCGCTGAGCCGAGCCGCACAGCGGCCTTGCCGGCGCGCAAATAGTGCAGTGGATTATCGCCGGCGCCGCCGGAGGAGATCATCACCTTGGCGTGATCGAGTGCGGCCTGATAGTGACTACCGGCCGAATCGACCTGTCCTGATGCCGCGTAGGCGTCACCGAGCGCGATGTCAATGTCAATTCCGTTGGCCGGCAGCTTGTTCTTCGCAGCCGCTTGCTTGCACAAGTCGACCGATTGTGCGAGTTGGCCCTTGGTCAATTCGATCTGTGCCAGCTTCTGGTAGACGTAAGAGTCGGTGCTGTCGGCTTGTGCCGCCTGTAAGTATAAACTGTCGGCGGTGGCCACTTTTCCGTCAGCGAGCATCATATTCGCAAGAAACACTCGAGCAGTTGCCCTGGCTTTTGCCTCAGTAGAGTCATTTGCGATCATATAGCGGAAAAACTTGGCTGCTTGAGTATAGTCGCCATAAGTGTAATAGAGATTCGCAAGTGTTGAACCAAAGTAGGCAGTGTCAGCAGTCGCCGCCAACGCGGCCTTCGCATACAGCATCTGGTCATCCGTGTGCATAAACGCCTGCGCATGACCAATATAGTAATTATACAGCGACCCCGATATGGACACTGTATCAAGATAGCCGCGCCATTCTTTTTCGATCTCCGGCAGAGACTGTCCATAGACCTGCTGAAACATCTGTGGCACGGTCAGGTCGGTCGACCGCTGATACCAGTCGCGGAGTTTCGTCAGTCCGCGCGTCCGGAGCATGTAAGTGGCAAAAGAACCGGCCGCCATCGACGAAGTTGTCCGATCCAGAGCACGGTATTTGCGCGTGACTCCGAGAGTCGTCAACTCCGGCAGCTTGCCGTTCTTCAGGTCATCCTTGGCATACAGATCGCAGAACTCCGGCGCCGAAGCGACTCCTTCGAGCAGCAGCGCAGGCGCATAGCCCCAATTGCGCAGGAATCGCAGCGACATTACGACTTGCATGTAAAGCCGGTTTGCCACCGGGGAATAGTGAGCGAACACATTGTTACGCGACAAATCGATCGCATTGTCCCAGCGTTGGTCCCAGCCGACATCGGAGATATTGCACGGTGATATGTAGAAATAGACTTTTGCTTGATCGGTCAGATTGAAAATCGGAGCGATCTTTTTGTAGTCAAATTCGAACGCGTCGCGAATCTGATTCCAGCGATAATCGCCAAGTGATTGCTTGATATAGTAAAAATCATACTTGCCGGAGGGATCGGACACGAAGCTGGAATCGGCAAATCGGTAGCCGCAATCGTTCGCAATATAACCAAGCGAATCGAAGGTCAGCCGAATCCGATAATACGACTGTCCGCGGACCAGCGCCGAGTCAAAGAACACCGACGCTCCCTTGAAGACAGCCTTTTGATCCAAGTAGTTCCGAGGCTTGGCGCCAAGGCAATTGACCATGGATTGCAGTTGGACAGATTTTGCGTTAAGCGAATCTGCGCGCAGGCGGTATGCAAAATTGCCCATTGAGAATTGAAAATCTTCCGAGAGCGGAGCCACGAAGCTGCGGCTGTCGACGACTTGCCAAGCGGAGTCCTGATACTTCTCCATGAAGTCGCACGTAAAGGCGATCACATTCGGCTTGGCTCCCCAAACATTCGTAATGCCGATTAGGACTATGAGAGCGCAGCAGAAAAGGCGCGTCATCAAATCATTCCTTCCAGCTTGTGCTTCTGAGCATCAACTATCTTGTTGCCGCTCAGGACCGGAACAACACCGATCGAATCAACGGTGGCTGCCGTGATGATATCGCCGCCAAAACCAAGACCGATCAAATAGCGGGCGTGATCAGCCTGATTAAGCACCGATTCTACCGGTTCACTCTGATTCTTATACAACATGTGGGCCACTTGCGCCGCATCATTGGAGATTTCGTATTTGTTCCCGTCCAGCAGGCGGTCGATAATGGCACCACCACAGAATGTGTCCTCCAGCGAGAAATTGCCCTGCTTTCCGGCACACACGATGGCCACATCTTTATCGAATTTCTTGACCATCTCGACAACAACCGAGAGGTTGACAAATCCGCATACTAGTGTCAAGGAGCTGGCGGCACACTTGAGAATCGCGCGCGAACCGTTGGTGGAGGCGAAGACCAATATCTTGTTGCGAACGACCTGCTCACTGTATTCCGCCGGCGAGTTGCCGAGGTCGAATCCCTCGATCTTCAAACCCTCTCGCTCACCGCAGACCAGGACGCTGTCACGATCAAGATTGGCGCGCATCGCGGCGGCGTCGCCGACGGTGGCAACCGGTATGATCTCACGACAGCCATTCTGGATGGCTGTGCAGATCGTGGTTGATGCTCGCAGCACGTCAACAACGATGGCTACTTTGCCTCTGATTTTGGCTTCGGTCAGAGGTTGCGGAGAAAAGTACAATTTGACTTTCATCGGACTTATTTGTGGCTGCCTTCCTTGTAGAATGCACCCTTGATAACCTCGGCGACATAGCGCTTACCACGTATGCCGATATCAACCGTCTCTCCTACTTTTCCATATTGGCTCCCGACATAGCCCAAAGCAATGCCAACCTCCAACGACGGACTGAAGCAACCTGATGTGACCTGTCCGACGTTTTCGTTTCCGACGAAAATCGGGTACCCGTGACGTGGGATCGCCTTGTCTTTGAGTATCAGTGATTGCAGTTTTCGTTTCGGTTTGTTCTGCTTCATGGCCACAATCGCGTCCCGGCCGACAAATTCCCCCTTCTCCGGCTTGCAGATCCAGCCCAAACCCGCCTCAATCGGGTTGGTTGTCTTGTCTATGTCATTACCGTACAACATATAACGCATCTCTAACCGCAGGCTGTCTCTGGCACCCAAGCCAATTGGTTCGATATCGAACGGCTTACCGGCGTCGGTCGTTCTGTTCCATAGCTCTTCCGCGATTGACGGGTCGCAGTAGATCTCAAAGCCGTCCTCGCCGGTATAACCGGTGCGACTGAAAAGGGTCTCTTTGCCGCAGATCTTCGCCGTAGCGGCTTCATAGTAGCCCATTTTGCTCAGGTCATTGGTAGTCAGTTTTGCCATGACGATTTCAGCCTTCGGTCCCTGAATCGCCAACAAACCAATATCATCCGAGCGATTGGTCATCTCCACACCTGCGGGCTTGTGCTCCATAAGCCAAGCCCAATCTTTGTCCAGATTGGCGGCATTGACGACCAACAGGTACTGATCCGGCAGCCGGTAAACCAGCAAATCATCAACCAGACCGCCGTCCGGGTAAGGAAGCGAGGAATACTGCACCTGATACATTTTCAGGGTGGAGGCATCGTTGGTTGTCATCTTCTGGATGAACTCCAACGCCTTGTCCCCTTTCACGAAAAACTCCCCCATGTGCGAGAGGTCAAACAATCCGACACTCTGGCGGACTCTGAGATGCTCTTGATTGATTGAACGATATTGAATCGGCATGTTATAGCCGGCAAATTCAACCATTTTGCCGCCGGCCTGCTCGTTGAGTCTGGTAAATGGTGTGTTCTTTATCTTCGTCATGATCCTTTACTCGACGTTGAAGTGTAAGTACTCCGTACCGCCCCTCATAGACTCGGCATTCATATTACCGAAACCGCCAACCGCCGTCAACCGCTTTTTCGAGCTCTGTGGGCGGGGTCGCGATTGATGTCCATGTGTATCTAAGAGATACCAAATCTGGGTGCAGATTCAATCTGACAAAAAAAGGACGACCTTCCAGTCGTCCCAATACACTGATAGAGCACGTGCGAACAGCTCGAACCTACTTCTCGCCCGCCTTCGTGAAATTCAGCAGCCCACCCGCAAGCAGAATTCTCACCTGGCGCGGTGAGAGATCAAACTGTGCCTCGAAGTCGTAGCCCTGCGAAACATTCTTGATCGTGACACGGTTGCCCTTCTGCAATGATGCACGCACATTCGGAATCTCCAGTTGATCATCCTGTTTCAGTCGATCGTAGTCAGCAGCATTCACGAATGTCAGTGGCAGAATGCCGAAATTGACCAGGTTCGATTTGTGAATCCTTGCGAACGACTTGGTAAGCACAAACTGCAGTCCGAGATACATCGGCGCCAGTGCTGCGTGTTCTCGTGACGATCCTTGGCCGTAGTTCTCACCGCCAATCACGGCGCAGCTACCAGCATCCTTGGCACGCTTGGGGAAAGTCTGATCCACATAGAAGAAAACAAATTCCGAAATCGCCGGGATGTTCGACCGCAATGGCAGAATTTTGGCACCCGCCGGCATGATATGGTCGGTCGAGATATTGTCGCCCAGCTTCAGCAAGGCCTTACCGCTTAACTTCTCAGGCATTGCTCCACGAGTAGGAAGCGGTTTGATATTTGGTCCACGCAGGATTTTGGGGCGTTCGCCCTCCTTAGCCGGGGGGATAATACCGCGATCGTCGATATAGAACCTCTCAGGCAGGTGAATAACCGGAGGCACGCCCAAGTCTCGTGGATCGGTAATCACGCCGGTCAACGCGGTTGCGGCACAGGTTTCCGGTGAGGCGAGGTAGACGTAAGAGTCTTTGGTACCGGAGCGCCCTTCGAAATTGCGGTTGAATGATCGCACCGACACCGAGCCGGATGCCGGCGCCTGTCCCATACCGATGCAGGGGCCGCAGGCTGATTCGAGTATCCTCGCTCCGGTCGCTATCAGTGTCGCCATCGCGCCCGAATCTGCGACCATTTTGTACACCTGCTTTGAGCCGGGTGTCACAGTCAGAGTTACATCGGGATGAGCCTGTTTGCCTTTGAGGATGGCGGCAGTGATCTCGAGATCGTAGAGCGACGAATTAGTGCAGGAACCCACACATACTTGTTGCGCCTTCGTGCCCGCAACCTCACGTACTTTCACCACACTATCGGGAGAATGCGGTTTCGCGATCATGGGTTCCAATTTGCTCAGGTCGATTTCTATGATTTTGTCGTAGGTCGCCCCCGGATCGGCGGCGAGTGGCTTGTAGTCCTTTTCACGGCTCTGCGCTTTGAGATACACAAGGGTGTTTTCATCGGAAGGGAAGATTGAGGTCGTTGCTCCCAACTCGGCACCCATATTAGTGATCGTCGCGCGTTGTGTCAGCGTCAGAGACTTGACCCCTTCGCCGTGATACTCGATAATGCTGCCGATGCCGCCCTTTACTGTCAGTTGCCGCAGCACCTCCAGGATTACATCCTTGCCGGTCACCCAGGGCTGCAACTCGCCGATCAAATGTATACCGACGACGCGCGGACAGGGGAGATAAAAGGCTCCGCCTCCCATGGCCACCGCGACATCCAGTCCGCCGGCGCCGATGGCAATCATGCCGACACTGCCGCTGGTCGGTGTATGTGAATCGGAGCCAAGCAGCGTCCAACCCGGCACAGAGAAGCGTTCCAGATGCACCTGGTGGCAGATACCGTTGCCCGGTTTGGAAAAGTAGACGCCATAGTTCGAGGCGACCGACTGTAGATAGAGATGATCGTCTGCGTTTTCAAATCCGGTTTGCAGCATGTTGTGATCGACATATGACACCGACAACTTGGTCTTGATCCGATCCAGTCCCATGGCCTCAAATTGAAGATAGGCCATAGTGCCGGTAGCATCTTGTGTAAGCGTTTGGTCAATTCGGATACCGATTTCTGCCCCCGGTCTCAGCTCGCCATCGACGAGGTGTTCCCTGAGAATCCTGTATGTGAGATTATCAGCCACTCTTTCCTCCTTGGGGTCCAAAGACTGCTGCCAATTTCCGAGAACGCCAGCGACTACTCAATTATATACGCAAAACAGGGGCGGTCTACAGGCGGTTTCCGTGTGTCAATTGTCTCCCTGCACTTTGCAGCATGTAGGGGGGGCCAAGACTCGGAAGGCTTGATTCGCTTTATACGGGGACAGACCGGCGACAAGTCCCAGAAGATCGGAATTGTCTGCAGGTACTGACGATCCGTACAGGGGTATGGATAAACGGAATGTGTACTTCAAGAAATCGGAGGCTGCGCGTCATAAATCTGCTCGGAACGCGCCGCAGCCTAAGCTAAGGGGATGGCTCTTGTTTGCCGCTACTCGAGCTGGAACTTCAGCGTTGCCTTCACAGTGACTTCGCGATCCGCTCTGCTGTTCAGCCTTGCTTCCAGCGAAGCAGCCAGTACCGCTTGCTCGAATCCCCAGCCGGGGGTAGAGCAGTGAACAACGCGGGCATCTTTCATTTTGCCCTCTTTGTCAAAAGTGATCTGCACGTCGACCACTCCCTGCTTCATCGCCAGACGGGCCATACGCGGGTACATCGGCTCGATGTAGAGCTGATACTTGTCGGCATCCTCAATGGTACGGACACTATCGCCTTCGGCAGGTTTGCGCGGCGTTAGTGGGGCTTCCTTGATTGGTTTCTCTCTTGGAGGAACCAACTTGTTCTCAATGTCGATCAACGGTTTGGTTTTGCCGCCACTAATACCGGTCGCGTAGACTTCGCCCGCTTTCGCCGTGGAAGTGGGCAAGATTGCAATTGCAAAGGCAAGCACAATACCGACCACGAACACCAACATCAGGTTCGAAGCCGCACTCGTTTTCATCGCCTTTTCCTCCTCTCACTATTATCCAACATCAAAACATCCGGAAGAGTGTCTGTCAAGACAATAAATGTCTAAGCCGATTCAAAAATAGGTGAACCAACAGCTTTTTTGCAAACAGAGTGTCTTTCCGGATCGAGTGTCAGACGAGTCTACAGAACCATATTAAGATAGCATCCAGCAGGCACTTAGTCAAGCTAAAACTATCACTTTTCGTTCTTAAGCGCGAACTTGATTTCGTATGACACCCAGACCGCAACCGGTTTCTTGTCGAGCATTGCTGGTTTCCAGGTCGCCTGCTTGGCGGCAGTCAGTGCCGCTTCCTCGAAACCAACTTTCTTGCCGGAACCCTTGACAATCAACGCTTGTCTGACGCTGCCCTGTTTGTCAATGAGGGCTTTAACCCAGACACTGCCTTCGACGTTCGCCTTCTTCGCCGAGTCGGGATACACTGCCTGTGGCTGGTTCTCCAACACCGGCATGACATCAATCGCTATGAACTCGTCCGGCGAGGGTAACGATTTGTCAACGACTTTTGCCGAATTGACACCTTTGTGAGAAACATCATCAGCCTGGGCAGTGCCTGCTAAACCGACGGTAAACGTACACAAGAGCGTTAGCAACGCCACCAACGACATTCGCATAACCCCAACGGTCATATCCGCCTCCTTGAGCTCTGCAATTGTTCTCCGACCGAACCGAGGATCACACCCCCGCGGGGAGCAAGGGCGTACAGTTCGTCTACATAATATACGTCGTCAAGTTGTTGGTTAGCCATAACTAAAACCCTATTTCGGTCAAAGATTTTCCTGAGGCACTGATTGCCAGCTATCGGTTCGTCTATTTCAGCTTGAAGACGACCGGATACGACACTCTAACCGCAACGGGTTGTTTGTTTTGCATCGCCGGCCGCCATTCGCCTTTCCAGGCCTCCTCCAAAGCCGCTTCCTCGAAGCCAGCATTGGCGCCGGAATTCTTGATAATTCTGGCGTCGCGGACCCTGCCGCGGGTATCAATCAGGACTTCCACATATACCGTACCTTCTATCTCCGCTTTTCGAGCCATTTCCGGGTATTTCGGCGTTGGCAGGGATATAATCACCGGATTCTCGTCATAGGGGATGAACACACCTTGCGGCGGAAAAGTGTCGATATCGGGGGAGGAAGCCACTGTGAAACCACCAAGCGACCCGATATCGACGGTGCTATTCGGTGACAGCAGAACATAATCCTCGGGGGCCATGACGACATAGTCTTCAACCACATCTGCATCCGGAGCTGGTTCCGGAATCGCGAACGCCAAAACCATCTTCTCAATACTGACTACCACCTGAACGGTCTTTTCCGTGAGAGCGGGAGGCAGTCCAATATCGGCGGCACCGATGGTCGGGCGCGTTTCCTGCACCATGAGCAGTTCCTCTTTTGGTGAGAGCAGCTTGCCGAGCGCAATTCCTCCCAAGATTGCCGCGAAGAGCAGTACAATGGCAAGAGTTGCTGTTATCATGTTCCTGCGATAGCTGCCTTTCAGTTCGATCGCCCCAATTGGCGACCACTGTCTGTGTGCGTGCGTGATAATCATTTCTTGTTCCTCCTTCCCAATTTCGCAACAGTCATTCAATCGGGCTGTCACGTCTGTCCTTTGCTTTCGGTGAGAACTTGTCGCTCACCCAACAGACATACAGACTGACTCAGGCAATATTCCTGATCGCCTGGCGCTCGGGACAACAAAGGTCAGTGTCAAGATGAGGGATACTAGAAAGAACGAGGGATTGGCGGGGGCGGAAAAAAAGAAGAGGTTGATGTTGCCATCAACCCCTCGCTGCTGCTACTGACGAGCACCCTTTAGCTGGAACTTGATTTCGTAAGACGCCCAGACAGCTACCGGCTGCTTGTTCTGAATCGCTGGTTTCCACTTGCCCTTTTTGGCCGCCTCGAGTGCTGCCTCTTCAAACCCGGCGTTGGCGCCTGACGGCTTGATGACCACTGCATCACGCACGTTGCCTGCCTTGTCGACAAGTACCTTCACCCAGACCGAACCTTCGATCTGGGCCTTCAGAGCCATTGGGGGATAAACCGGCGTAGGAAGTGAAATACCCACTGGCATTTCCTCAACCGCTATAAACTCATCTGCCTGCGGGAGATATTCCTCCAGCGGAATATCGACTTTCACGTTGCCGCCGCCTTCGCCTTCCGTGATCGCTGGAGCGGTCATCTCCGCAAGCTGCTCTTGCGACACGACCACGTAATCTTCGGTGACTTCCTCATCAGGCACTGCTTCAGGAAGCGCGAACTTGGGAGCTGCAATCTCCTGAGTCACCTTCACCTGCTGTTGCTTGGCCGCCACTGATGGTGGTGGGCCGAGTTGCGATATGTTACGAATGATGAGATTAGGAGCGTTAGCCGCTTCCTGTCCCGCGATCATGCGAATCACAACGACTAACAAGAATATGAACAACCACGACGCCACAACGACTATGGTCGCGTTGCGGAAGTTGCGCTGATATGACCGTTTCAGTTCAATGGCGCCGATCGGAGACCATTTAAGCGAATGACTTATTGTTGTCATGACTACATACCTCCTGCGCCTGGTATTTTTGCAAACAACTTGTCATCACGATCTTCCCATTTTCGCATAGCATAGCGGAAGCTGAACGTTTTCTCTTCAGGATTGGAGGCAATATAAGCTTTGACGTACTCCTGATTGAGTCGCAACAGCGCCTCCACCACTTCCGTCTCGTCCAATAGATCAACCATCTTGGAATATTTTGCCTCGGGATGAATGATGAACAAAGTGCTCAGTTTGGGGCGATCCCAGTTGTATTTGGTGAAAAGATCCCGCAATGAATCGGCAGGAATCTTCCACGGGATGTTCATATCAGACTTCGTTCTCAGCTCGTTACCAATCTGATAATAGAAGTCTCCATTCTTTTCCACCCAGACATTCAGAAGGTTGCTCTTCTTCACCTTGTGCGCCTCTGTCGAGACCGTATCATCCTGTTTTGGCGGCAGGTTGATTTCCATCGCCTGCGGGGCAGCGAAAATTGTCGTCACCATATAGAAAATCAATAGCAGGAAGGCGATATCGACCATGGGGGTCATGTCGATACGAATACCGAGCCGTCGCTTGGGATGACGCAGACCCTTCTTACCACCACTTTTTTCTCGTTGTTGTATATCAGCCACGGACGATCACCTCCTTAGAGCCTTTCCGATTTCAGTTCGGTAACGATCTGAAATCGCGATAGGTACGAATCCACCATGGTATCCATGATTTTCTGCATTGTGCCGAACTTCACATCCTTATCAGCTTTGATGACCACCAACGCTCGCGGGTTTCTCCCTCGGATCTGGTTGATGATTCCGCCGACGGTAGAAGGCGAAGCCTCCTCGTATACGCGCTCCAGAGTTGATATCTTCCGGCCCTCGACTTCTCTCTCAACTCTTTCAATATAATCCACGAAAATTGAGTCGTCGGGCGTAACTGTTACGACGATTTTGTCCTTCTCGGGAAGCTGGATCTGCGAATGTGAGGAAGGCAGTCGCACCGACTTTTGCTCCGGTGGCTTGAACTGCGTGGTCGACATATAGAAGATTAGCAGTAGGAAAGCGATGTCGACCATTGGCGTCATGTCGATGCGGATGGCAAGTCGCCGTTTCTTCTTGATGTTCGCCATTTAGGCAGCGCCTCCCTGCTCCTTGAAGAGCTGGATGACTTCATAAACCGCTTCGTCAGTCGTGTAGTTGTATGCGTCGACCTTATTAACGAAGAAGTTGTAGAAGAAAATACCAAGAATACCGGAAATCAGACCACCCGCCGTGTTGACGAGCGCCTCGGAAATACCGGTCGCCAGTGACGTGGCGTCGATAACACCGCCCGCTGCGGAACCGGTGGCTGCGAACGCACGAATCATACCGATCGTCGTTCCCAACAGACCGATCATGGTGGCGATTGAAGCAATAGTCGACATGGCGATCAGGTTGCGCTCCAATAGTGGTCCTTCCAGCGCGTTGGCTTCTTCGATAGCGGACTGCACCAGGGCGATTTTCTTGTCGCCGTCAAGCGCCTTGTTGTCTTTTACGGTCATGTAACGGTCGATACCGGCGCGCAGCACATTGGCGGTTGTGCCTCTCTGCTTGTCGCAGGCAGCCAGAGCGCCGTCATAGTCCTTCGAACGCAGCATCTCGATCAAGCTCTTAAAGAATACTTGCACCGAGGCTGTGCCCTTCGCAACACGCAGTGAGAGAAAACGCTCAACCACAAAGCAGAGCAACATGAACAGAACGGCGATCAGAATGACAACCAGCGGGCCACCCTGGTGTATCGAGTGGGTAATCGAGCCCTTTGGTGAACTTCCCAATATCGGGCCCCAAATGATGTAGCCCATAACGAACGCTACGATTGTGATGACTGTAATGAAAATCGATTGTTTCACCGGATCAATCCTCCGAGTTTCGGTTATAGATCAAAGAACTAGTTTTCAGTCTTATGTTAAAATTCTTTCGCCTTGTTAACATTCAGCATGAACCCGAAAAACGACATCCACAACCCCACACTGGAGAACTGAATGAGCGTTACAATCGAGTAGTGACCACTGAGGTCCTGGATTCCCAGATACGGACCAAAGGGAATTCGCTGACCAATCAAGCCCAGCAGGATGATCACCAAGAACACCGACAGCGGAACCATGTTGAGCTTGAGAACCTTCTTAAGCTTCGCAAGATAGACCTCCTGCGAAGGCGCCTTACTGTAAACCGTGAACAGCGTCCAGACCCCAAAGCCGAGCGATAGAAAGGCCAGCAGAGCCAACAAGTAGATCGACAAGGGTATGATCATCCCGCCCATCTTGGACACATAGAACCAGAACCCACCCATACTGAACAGGCCGGTTATGCCAAGAAAGGATTCGCTGCCATAAAGAGTCTTGACACGGAACCAAGGGAGAAAGGGAGCAAAAATCATCATGACGCTGGCTACGGTGATGAAGATGCGATCCACCTTACTGATCACCGCTGCATACACGACCGAGTTGCGATAGAGCGATCCCACAGCCGCTTTGACTTGCTGGATGTAGCTTTTGCGCTCCTCGTCATTCTTCCAGAAACTCTGAGGTTTGTCTCCAAAAACCTCAAAGCCGATGTACTGGTAACGTTCGTTTGGATTAACTTGTTTTTCTTCGGCCATCTATAAGCACCTCATTGCTGATTATTCACTTTCCGTAACGATATCTTTGCATGTCTGGTTTTTGGGATCACACTTCAGACACCGTTTCGCCCAATCAACCGCCTGTTTCTTCTGGGGCGTGCCGTCATCGTACATGTTGTATGTCTGAGCGAACCAGATCATGATGTCTGGCTCTTTGCAGATGTCGACGTTAGCAGCTTCCATTCGCCTCACTGCTTTGGTCAGATAGTCGATTGTAGCTTCTTTGCGAACGGGCTTGTCAGACACAGCAAAGTAACCGAGCCATTTGTATGCTTCATATCCCACCGTATCGCATTGAGCCCACTTCAGAGCGAATTTCTGAGCCTCTCCACGGTTCTTCTTCTCCACTAGATAGTATCTGAACATGATCTGATAAACACTGCAAGCGCCCGGATTGAGTTGGATCACCTTGTTCAGATACTCCATCGCCTTGTCGGGCTGATCCAGCTTCATATAGCAGTTGCCCAAGTTCTGGTAGGTCTTGATGGCCAAGGTGTCTAGGGCGACCTTCTTCTCGAACCACGGAATTGCTTCCGTGTATTTGCCGGTGTAGTAATATGACAGCCCAAGCTGATCATACAGACTTGCCGCTCCGCGAGCGTCCGTAGTGTCACGCAACTCGATTGCTTTCAAATAGAATGGTATTGCTTTCTCGAGCAGAGTGCTGTCAGTCTGACCTTCCCGCCTGCCCAGCTGGTAGTAGGTCAGTGAGCGCTCCCTAAAATAATCGAAATCCTTGGTGCTCCACTGATAGTTCGGGTCACCCTTCGTAACCTTCTTTTCGTAGTCGGTGAATGCCGCTTCAGCCTCATCGTATTGCTTTAGTCGGAATAGAGCCTTTGCTTTCAGGCTGTAGGCATTGGCTTTGGCATTGCCCGTCGCTATGGCTTTATCGAGATACTCCACCGCTAGCGGAAACCCATTGACATTGTAATAGGCTTGCCCGAGGCGATAGTCAACATCAAGCGTTGCTTTGCCGCCGAGCTTCAGCATGCGCTCGTACATCCAGATGGCATTCTTGAATAAATCGGGTGCTTGGTTGCTCGACTCTCCCACGTCACCGTTGCCGTTGCTGGAAGCGGCAAGGCCGAGAATCATGTAAATGTCCCCCGATAGCTGATAGGCATCGGCGTAATTAGAATCAAGTCGGATGGCGGTGCTAAGTGACTTGATAGCTTCCGCCCACTTTTGCTGGTAGTAGAGCGCTCTACCGATTCTATAATGAGTACTCACATCAGTGGAGTCGACAGCAAGCACGTCTCGGTAACCCTGGATCGCCACTTCATATACTTTGTTCTCGAAAGACAGATCGGCCAGATCGCGCTTGTACTCAAGGTTGTCCGGTTCCTCGAATATTGCATGCCGGAATGCCAGGTCGGCCTCCGTAAGCTCGCCGCGCGCCATGTTGTATTTGCCCATTATGTCGAAGAACAATCCTTTGTGTGTCTTGCTCTTGGTTGTTCCTTCATCCAGAACTGCCTTGGCTTCCGACCACTTCTTCATCGCCACATAGGTCAAAGCCAGGTACGCTTGCGCATCCTCATGTTTGCGCTTGCGATCCAGACAATTTTGCAACTCTGTCTCCGCCTGCTCGTATTCACCTTTGAGGTAGTATGCTTTGCCGAGAACATAATAGAGGTCGGCGTAGCTCGGGTCCTTCTGGATTCTCGCTTTGAGAAGAGTTATCGTACTATCGTACTGATGGCGTTTGACCATCGCTTCCGCGTCGGAAACAGGATCAGCATGGAGAGAGGCGCAGAGAGTGACCGCGAAAACCACCAGCAGCGACCATAGGAATCTTGATTTCATTTCGTAAGCTCCAATTCGTGCCCAATAGGCGCGACCAAAGATTTTCAATATAGCATTACTCGACTGCCGAGTCAAGATTTTTTGCTTTCTCGCTGTCGCGCCGACTGCAACATCACGAGTCGCACACCTGCATAAGCAACGATTACCAAGCCAAATGCTATCCGGTAAATCGGCTCCATAAATCCGAAATACCCGACAATCACCAGAACGCCTACAAATAAGACGATCCCAATTGAAATATAGCTAATCGCTCGCTCTACGTTTGGCAATTTACCTCCAGTATCCAAACCCAACTTTATACAAACAAAGGCCTTACTTCTTCCAAGGAATCTGACTCACCACAACCGGCGCCGCCGAAGGCAATTCACCAATCGAAGTCATATTCAAACTTCGTGCCCAAATCAAATCTTTCTTCAAACATAAACGGCAGCCGCACAATAACTTAGGGAGACAATTTCCAGCCCTGTGCTCAACAAACCGCCTGTGCGCAGAAGCTGCGTTTTCCTAAACACGTCGAAACCTATGGTCATAATTATCATAGACTTATCGGTAGCGCCCTTTTTGGTTATCCCGCGAAATCTCACGCTTGGAGGCAGTTTCTGCTGCCGCCAATACTGTTACGCATGGGCAAGCGGAAGTGGTTATCCATATCGCATCCAACGTCATTTGCCCCCCATGTCGGTTAACCAGCGACTGATATCTCGGACGATCAGGCTCTCATGCTCGAAAGTCTCAACTGGAGCTGGCGCCGCGTCAAAAAATATCCGACCGTAGTTCTTCGTACCCATTCGTGAATCTGTCACGACAACGGCACCCCAATCCGAAGAGTTCCTGATCATTCTACCGATTCCTTGTCTGAACTTCAGAACGGCCACCGGCAGCGAGACCGACATAAACGGGTTCTCGCCTCTGGCCTCAGCCTCTTCCTGCCTCGCCAACTCCAACGGATCGTCGGGTACCGGAAATGGCAGCCGAGTCATCACCAGCAGCCGCAGCAAGCGTCCGGGCAGGTCGATACCCTCCCAGAATGCCTCCGTGCCGATCAGCAGTGGACTGGGCATCTGGCGGAAACGGTTGAGCAGTATTTGTGGTACGCTCTCCGGCGTTTGAATCAGCAGATCGCTTGACAGGCGACGGTCGGTTTTGAGTATTCTAGAAAGCGCCTCGATCATACGGTAAGAAGTACACAGAACCAGCGTTGGCAATTTCACCGAAGATCGCAACTTCAGAATCAACTGCCCCAGTCGAGCTGTATACTGCTCACTGGAAGGCGGCGGCAGATAACGCGCCAAACCAATTCTAAGTTGCTCCGACAGCGGAAATGGCGACCTGATCTTGAGTTTGGTTGGCGCCATTCCTTCCCTGGTCAGTCCAAGCCGCGATGAAATCCAGCGGAAATCGTCCTCCGAATCGAGCGTCGCAGACGTCAAAGTTACGGAGCGATAACGCGAGTAGAGCTTGTCTACCAGTAATTCTCCAACTGCTATCGGAGCTACGGTTAGAACGACTTCGCCCGACTCGTGATATTGTCCCCACAGGACCGATCTTTCGTTGCGAGAACCAGCGATCGCCTCCAGAGTATTGATCTGATGAATCACGCTCGCTGCCTGTTTTTTGACCTCCATAATCATTTCCGAGTCGGACTGTTCTCGATCGGTCGGTGCGGCTGTCTGCTGCAACGATTTGAGAGTCTCGCGAAGATCGCAGAATGGCAACTCGTGATCGCTCCAGAGTGTTTTTGGCAGGTCGTGAAGCGGATGCCCGGTCTTGAAACGAAGTCGCTCGCCAATGCCCTTGCCGCCGTTTTGGATCATCCGCAATACCTGACCGGCCAGGATTCGTGGTGGTTCGACCAATTGTGGCGCCAACGCCCCAATCGTTACGGCGATCTGAGCGATTGCTTCGCTGTTGCCAAAGTTGTCAGCCAGAGTATGCGAGAATCGGTCGCTTCCGATACGCTCCAAAGTGCGAGAAAACGCCAATAGTGGCAATCCGTCGGTGAAGGCATTCACCGCCTCCATTTCGAGTCGATGAGCCTCGTCAAAAACTGCGTGTGAGAATTTGCCAAGAATCGTGCCATCAGCCAGAAGATCGGAAAACAACAGCGCATAATTGGTGATCACAATGCTGGACTTGAGAGCGTTCTTGCGAGCGCGATATGCGTAACATTCGGAGAAGTAGGCGCACTCTTTGCCGAGGCAGGTGGCCTCATCGAGAGTGATTTTCTCCAGCAGAGTCTCCGAATCGGGCTGATCGAAAACTCCCGTTTCAGTCAGATCGCCGCTTTTCGTGTCCGCTACCCAGACGACCAGCGCTGCCATATACTCTGGCGTCAACGCACCGGACGCCAGTGTCAGATCCGAGAGAAACTGCTTGTACTTGAAAAGGCACAGGTAGTTGGCAAGCCCCTTCAGAACTGCGACCTTCATTCCCGCCGGCACGATCGCCCTGATCTTCCGCAGGTCGGAGCGGAACAATTGCTCCTGAAGCGATTTCGTGCGCGTAACAACCACTGCACGAGACTCCTCTTCGTAACACCTGGCTACAGCAGGAAGGAGATAGCCCATCGACTTGCCGGTGCCGGTGGCCGCTTCGACCAAGACAATCTGTTCCCCTTCCATCCCGTTCAGTACCGCCTCCGCATACTTCGCCTGCCCCCTACGTACTTCATAACCGGGAATCAGCGCCTGAAGTGGCGATGATCCGGCAAACACTTCCCGCACCTGCTCAGAGGTGAGTTCACTGCCTGAAGTAAGATTCTCAAAACGGTCGAGGTCTACGAAGTATTCGGCATCGCAGGTAAACGCTTCCCGCTCTCCTTTAGTCGGAATTGCCTCCAGCCAGGGCATGTATTGTTTGGGCAGCGCGCGACCAATCTGCTTGAGCATTCTGATTGTTCCCCCCGGCAAATTTGCAGCTTTACTCCGGACTACTCCCGCGATGCTTGCTATCACCTGCGGCGGTTTCAACTTGGGATCAAGCCGGAAAGCCTTCTTGCAGTCAGACAATTCCTGCGCGCTCAAGGTCGGAAAGAAAATCGCCAGCAATTTCCGAAGGTCAAGCAGCAGCGAACCGGAAAGGAAGTCACTTATCCGAATCCACTCCTTGTTGGTGGAAATCAGCTCCTGATTGACAAACTGAAATCCGGTGCGCTCCTGCAGGTCTAAGAAGAACCGGTCGGTCTTCGACCTCGTAATTATGGCTTCGGGGTCCTCAGCGATGACCAGCGTATCCAACGGTTTCAGTTCACCGCCGACCGTCTCCAATTTTTCGATCGTAAGCACGCGTGCATGTGGCGTGGGAGCTTTGATATCACAATAGACAATCACCGGTGAATATGAGTCGATCTGTGTCATTTAGATCTAGTGGAAGACGAGGGTTTCGGGACGGGGCTGATAGATGAAGGAAATCTTGGCGATCTTCTCCTTGGAGTCAACCGAATCAATGCGGAGCAGCGCATAGCATTTGTCCTGATCCTGCAACACAAACATCGAGTGGCTTGAGATAGGGAGAGTGTTGTCTGGCTTTCCACTCAAGGAGGTCGGAATGGTCGCTTCGAGAGATGAATATTCAGAAAGGCTGTAAAACCTTGATTGTCGCAATACTACATTGATACGCTGCGGTGAAGCCACCCGGAGTACACCGTTTATACTCGCCAGATAGATGTCATTGTCCAGATCGTCCGTCGGCACTGACTTGATCTTGCGTAGCGAAAAACCTGATTCATTCCCCTTGAACGATTCCCTCAGCGTAAAGCTCCCTTCCGGACGGGGGATGGTTTCTGCAACATTCGATCTTGCCGACTCCATGCCATTCGGGTAGACCGTCGTTACATAGACGCGGTAAATCACACCGTTGTCAACGCCCTCCAGCGGATAGGATTCACGTGTGATATCGGCGTCGGTGTCTCCCGGATACGGTTCAGGATTGATTCGCCGGAACCCGCCGTTTGTCGTATCTGACGCATCCTTCTCATTCCAGAGGTAAATGTTATATCCGGAAATTATTGTGCTTTCTACGCGGTTTGTCTTCCAGGCAACATCGATCCGCTTATAGAGTGGTCGGGCGGTTAATTCCGTAGCGGCCACATAAGTTTGTACCGGCTTGGATACGACTGGAGAAGGTGGTGGCGCCGCCGGTTTGGGGCCACACGAAATCAACACCGTGGCCGACAACAACAGCAATGCGGTTGCATCGACTCTATACAGTCGGAAACTTTGCTCCGTGCGCAATCTGGGGTTGAGTGCCTTAGCAGCTATTTGTGGTGGCCCTTTCAATCGCCGATTGTCCTGTGCGGATGGCCTGTATAGATGGTGTTGAAATTGCCCAGCTTGCGAATTGGTTTCTGCGTGGTCTTTTCCTCGTAGGCATGCGCCACCAAGCCGCCGATACGGGACAACATGAAGAACGCTTTCCCCAATTGCCAGTCAAAGCCCAAATCAGAAATCACCGCCGCAATCGCACCGTCAATATTCAACGGAAGTTCTTTCTTGCTGTCCCCCGCGAGTATTTTCTCAATCTCTACAGCCAACATGGCATGCTTGCCGTAGAGACCCAGTCTCTTAGCCAGCTCGAGCAGCTTGATCGTCCGCGGATCGCTTGTGTGAAGCTGGTGCCCAAAGCCCGGCATCCGTTGTGCATTGGCCTTTAGGTCCCTTACCAAATTGATCGCCAGCGAATTTGGATCACCCTCTTTGCGCGCAACCTCTTGCAAGATTTTTGCTGATTGTTCGATGGCACCACCATGAACATCGCCGATCGCCATGATACCGGCAGCCACCGCCGTATTCAGCGAATTGCCCGCTGACATTACGGTGCGCGTTGCCAGCACCGAGGGAGGTGTCACGCCGTGGTCGATGCAAGAAACCAGAATGGCTCGGAACAACTCGGATGATTTGGCATCGGGGAGATTTCCTCTGAGGACGAGATAAATAGCATCACTAAAACTGATCTTCTCCATCAGTTCTGCGATATCATAGCCTTGAACAAAAATCTGATTTGCACTGACTTCGCTAATTGAGCTTTGCCAGGGAGCATCGTCGGTCATGATCGACCTTTGGCAGCCGCCGCGGCTTGTCGTTCCTGCTCCTTCCCATTGGTATGCTCTGGCAGGAATGCCTCCCAGTCCGTTGCCAGCGTTTTCGTATCTATTCCCAGCACCTGTTTGAGCGCAGTAGGGAAGTCGCTCTGGTTATGGCAAAGCTGCATAAACTTCTCGTAGCCATATTGATACATGATATAAGCGCAGAGAGACGCCGCTTCCACCGATTTCTGCATGCCCTGCTCCTTCTCGAAGGCCTTGTCATCGGTCAGAAGCTGCACGCCCAATAGCGACTTCTCTTGAATGAAGTTGTTGGTTGCGTGGTGGTAGTTGCGTCCGGAATAGTCCAGCAGAAGGGGCAGACCGTCGCGAATAAACGCAAATCGGGACGGACCACCGGGCAGCTTACCGATCAGATACTCGGCGATTTCGCCCCCGAAAACCGGACCAAAACCATAATAGAAGTGGTTGCCGAGGAAGAAGGCATCATCCCTGCCGGTGTACTTCTTCAAGGCCTCCGGGCTGTCATAGCAGTAGTATTCAATCGGTTCCAGTTGATGGAAGCACAGCGTTGTGTCAATGTTGTGATAGATTATGACTACCCGGTTCTTGAGCACAGTGGCGATTTTTTTGAGCGAGTCTGTGGGCTGATAGTAGAACGTAACGTCTGGTCCGACCTCCTTGCTCCAGACAAAATCAGCCTCGCGGATACCAGTGGTTGGATCAGGAGACTTAAGTTGCGGAGCTCCCGAACGCTCCTCCTTCTTGGAACAACTCAATACCATGATCACGCCTACGAGCAATAGGCCCAAACAGCAAATCCTTCTCATATTTCCTCTCGAATCGGCAAAACAGTACCGACAATGATAATGGTGGCGGAAGAGCCTGTCAAGCCGCGAATTTGTGATTTTTTTCACATTTGGCTTGACAAGGAAGTATGCTGGACTATCATGTAGATGGTATCTCTTTTGCCCAGTCGAGGAGCGAGGCGTCATGCGGCAAGTGATAATCTGTGGTCGTGGTGGACAGGGGGTAATGGCTGCTGCTGAGGTGCTTGCAACAGCACTGCGGATCCAAGGCAAGTTCGTTCAGGCATTCCCGTCATTTCAACCCGAGAAAAGAGGCGCTCCGACTGCGGCCTTCGTTCGCTATGACAACGAGGAGATTTGGCTACGTTGCGAAGTTGATCGCGCCGATCTTGTGGTAGTTCTTGACCCTGCCGCAATACTGTCCATGGACATTCCTCACAGACTGTTGCCGGGGGGACTGCTAATCAGCAACGGATCAGCAACAGACCTGTCTTCGCGGACAAACACGACTTACAGGGCCGCCACTGTCAATGCGACCCAAATTGCCATTCACCACAAGCTCGGCACACGATTGATGCCTGAGGTGAATATGCTGATGCTTGGTGCGTTTGCACGTCTATCCGAGGATATGCCTTTGGCAGCGCTGGAAAGCTCCATTGTCAACAGTGCACCAGATAAGGGCAATGAGCTTCGGCTGGCAGTTCGGGAAGTCTACGAGCGCGTTTCCGAGGTGGTCACATGAGTGACAAGGACACGCATCTCCCCCCCGTAAATGCTATGCCGCCGCTGCCGATCAGCCAGGGGTGGATGGGGTGGAATCGGACAGGTGAATGGCGCTATTTCGACCCGGTACACGAGAACCATCTACCCCCCTGCAACCACGCCTGCCCGGCAGGAGAAGACATACAGAGTTTCGCTTCCTTGCTCGTACAAAGGAAGTTTCGCGAAGCCTACGATGTCATCCGCGAATCGAACCCATTGCCGTCAGTATGTGGTCGAGTCTGCAACCATCCCTGTGCTGCGAACTGCAATCGGTCCGAACTGGATGATGCCGTGTCAATCAGATGCTTGGAGCGTCTTATTGGCGATTGGGGTCTCAAGAACGTCAAGACGCAAGCCGCTGTTATCGATCCGGACAAGGGCGAAATCGCCATCATCGGTTCCGGACCGGCTGGACTCTCGGCTGCCTGGCATCTGACCAACCTGCAATACAAGGTCACTGTATTTGAGGCATCACCTAAGGCTGGCGGTATGCTTCGCGGAGGTATCCCGGAATTCCGACTCCCCCGAAAGACCCTTGATGCGGAAATTCACTCGCTTGTCGACCGTGGCATTGAGTTTCGACATAATGTCAGAATTGGGCAAGACATCCCGATAGATGATCTCCAACGATTCCGGGCGATCCTGATCGCTATAGGTGCTCACAAGCCAAGGGTGTTCGATATTCCAGGCTCCGATCTGCCCGGTGTGCAACAGGGGTTGGATTTCCTCGCCGAAGTCAACTGCGGGAAACGCGATTTCATAGAGGGGAATGTCGCGATTTTGGGAGGCAATAATACTGCGATTCAGTGTGCCCGTGCGGCGCTGCGGCTCGGAGGCAAACCGACGATTTATTTCCGTCGCTCCGCCAACGAAGTGCCTGCGTTCGCGGACCAAATCGAGGAAGCGAGACAGGAAGGGATCGAAATAACCTCTTTGACTGCGCCGACAACCATTCGCAAGACAGGCAACGAACTGAAACTGACACTACAGAGATTGACCCTCGGCAAGAGAGACTCCTCGGGCAAACGAATTGCCTTGTCGATACGCGGTGCGCATACGGAGGTCACGGTCTCGCGTGTGATAGTTGCGCTGGGTGAGGACCCTGACCTGACGTTTCTACCTCGCCGAATCGACCGCGAAAGCTGGGGCATCAACACCGGCGGCACACATCAGACGAATGTCGGAAACATTTTTGCCGCCGGCGATTGCGCTGACAACCGTCGCAGCGTCGGCAGTGCCATTGGCGCCGGCAAAGCTGCCGCGCAGTCTATCGACAGGTATCTGCACGGCAAGACAGTCTTCGTTGAATCAGCCAATCGAATAGTCACGCGCTTTGCGGATCTCAATGTCGCCTACTTTCAGCGCAGTCAGGTGGTGGAGCGGAAGAAAATCCCCGATGATCGTCGCCTCACCTCATTTGCCGAGGTCAATATCGGACTGGCCGAAGCTGATGCTCTAAGGGAAGCGGCGCGATGTCTATCCTGCGGAGTCTGCAATAGCTGCGATAACTGCTTGACTTTCTGTCCCGATCACGCCGTCACCAAGCAAAACGGCGGCTATAAAATCAACTACGACTACTGCAAAGGTTGCGGCATCTGCATTCATGAGTGCCCGCGTGATGCAATCCACTTGCGAATCAAGCAGGTACCCAGATGAAAGCAAAAACCGTCACCACCGGCTCCAAGATGCTGCTGAACGGGTCACAAGCGGCGGCACATGCCGTCAGGGCTGCCCGCGCCGAAGTGATCACTACTTACCCTATCGTACCGCAATCGCTAATTGCGAAGCAGTTGCTTGAGTTCTGCTCCAAGGGAGAGCTGCAGGCGCGTTACGTCAGCGTGGAATCGGCGCATTCGGCGTTGTCGACTTTGATCGGCGCCTCGGCAACCGGTGCGAGGACCTTCACCGCCACCTCTTCACAGGGACTGGCGTTGATGCACGAGATGTTGCATTGGGCGGTGGGTGATCGGTTGCCGATCGTGATTGCCAATGTCAATCGCGCTTTGGGCGCCCCCTGGTCGATCTGGGTCGATCACAATGACAGCCTTTCACAGCGTGACACCGGTTGGATTCAGTTCTATGTCTCCTCCTGCCAGGAAGTCTTCGACACAATTCTACAGGCGTACAGGCTTGGCGAGATCGTGCAACTGCCGGTAATGGTAAATTTGGACGGCTTCTACCTTTCACATACGATCGAACCGACCATTCTGCCCGAACTAGCCGAAGTTGATGCCTTTCTGCCGCCGTATCAGACCGAATGGCGACTGGACCCGCAGAAGCCGCGTTCTATTGGCAATCTGACCTCTCCCGACTACTACCTCGAATTCCGATACAAGATCCAAGAGGCTATGGACGCAGCCAAAGCTGTGACCAATGACGTCTATCAAGAATTCGAGTCACACTTCGGACGGCACTACGGTAGTCTGGATTGCTATGAACTTGAAGATGCGAAAACCGTTTTCATCACCTATGCGACAATGGCTCAGACCGTCAAACACGCAGTGCGGGAGATGCGCCGTGAAGGGAAAAAAGTGGGACTCATTCGCATCAGGATGTTTCGACCATTCCCGGCGGAAAATCTTCGCCAACTCGTCAGATCGAGCTGTCGTTACATCGTTCTTGATCGCAACGTCAGCTTTGGCGCCGGCGGCATTTTCGGTCAGGAAATCAGAGCGGCGCTTCATTCACAAGCGTTAGACTCCGGCGTCGTCAGCATCACTCTCGGTTTGGGCGGTCGCGATGTTTCGCCTGCCATGATCAAGGAAATCGCCGCCAAGTACTCGGAAGGAGAAGTCTTTGCTGGTGACCACTATTGGGAAGGAGTACGGTCATGATGCTTCCGCAGAATTCCGATCGCGCACAGGAATCGGGTCATCTTGGCTGCCCCGGCTGCGGTGAAGCCCTGGGATTGCGACTGGTGTTGGAGATTATCGGCAGCAACGCGATTATGGTTGTGCCGGCCTGTTGCGCTTCCTATGTCGACGGCATCTGGCCGAGTTCCGCGGCTCGGATACCGATCTTGCATGTTGCTATGGGAACAACAGCAGCAGTGGCAGCGGGGATTCGCGCAGCACTCGAGGTCAAGGGGCTGAATGATACGCACGTGCTCGCCTGGGCTGGTGGCAGCGGCGCTTTCGACTCCGGCCTGCAGGCGATATCCTCTGCGGCCGAAAGAAACGAAGACATACTCTATATCTGTTACAACAATGAGTCGTACATCGACATGGACATTCACTACTTTACCAGCGGTAGCAACCGGAGAGGCGGTGGTGCTCACGCCGATCATAGGCGCCAGCGAACACAGAAGAACATCATCGAAATCATGGCGGCGCATCATATCCCTTACTGCGCAACCGCCTGCGTGGCCTACCCAGACGATTTGGCCGACAAAGTGAAGAAGGCGTTGTCGATACCGGGCTTCAAGTTTATGCATCTGCTTTCTCCGTGCCCGACTCATTGGGAAATACCCTCGGAACTGTCGATTGAATTGACCCGCGCCGCGGTGGAGACACGAATTTTCCCGTTGTATGAGGTAGAAGATGGCACGAAGTACGCGATTAGTGTTCTGCCGGGGACCTTTGTGCCAGTCTCCAGGTTCCTCTCACGGCAAGGACGATTTGCCAATTTGAGCGCTGAGGCGATACGGCAGATCCAGAATCGAGTGGAATCTCAATGGAGACAACTCCAACGCAGAATTGAACTATCACGTGGCGGCGTCTCTGGGCAAGTAAAAGCGAAACCGGAGAAACAGACTGCTCCTTAACTCATGGAGTTTGGCAATCGTTTGCGCCGTTGGCTTCTTGAGTTGATGATCAGACAATTGCAAAACAGAGAGCGCCTCTGTCCGTATCTATGAAAATAGCGCTTGACATCGGTAAATCAGCCCTTTTTTTGTGAAAGGTTTCACAACTGGCAACAGCCTTCGGGGTTAGTCTATCGCAAGGAAATACATGAGAGATCGCAGGATTTCCGAGTCGACGATTCATCGTCTATCCCATTACTATCGTGCTCTTACCGCCCTTGAACGTGAGCACTTCGACACAGTCTCCTCAAGGGAACTCGCCAATCGCGAGGAACTGACTCCTGCTCAAGTGCGCAAGGATCTGTCGTTCTTCGGCTCATTTGGCACTCGCGGGCTGGGCTATCCCGTGAAAGAGCTGAAAGAGAAGATCGCTCGCATCCTTGGCATAGACCGAGTCTGGAACGTGGCATTGATCGGAGTCGGAAACATCGGCTCAGCACTGGTGTCTTACAAGGAATTTGCGCGCCAGGGTTTCAACATCAAGCTGCTGTTTGATAGCGATCAGCGCAAGATTGGTTCCAATCATAAGGGTATCACTGTGTTGGGCATGGATGATCTTGAAAGGCAGTTGAACGAGAACAAGATCGAACTGGTGATTCTAGCAGTGCCGGCTTCCTCAGCGCAAGTTATTGTCGATCACGTTGTTAATTGCGGAATCAAGGCAATCCTCAATTTTGCGCCGATCAAACTGGCGGTGCCTGATGATGTGTTTCTTCGTACTGAGAATATGGCGATGGAACTGGAATACCTTTCATTTTCGCTGGTGAACAATCTGCCGCGCAGAAGCGATCGTAAAAAGACTTGACAGGATTTGCCGTTGCTAGTAGCTTGATAAGGGAGGGTATATGCAGGAGCGTCCGTCTAAAATGTTCGTGAAATTCGCTCGGATCGTAGCGGTAACGCTGATTGTGCTTCTTGTTGCCACAACTGCTACTCGTGCGTTCTTCTTTGCCAATGTCTGTCTGGTTACCGGCACAATCCAGTACCACGGCCAATCGGCAGAGAAGGGGCTGCCCATTGTTGCGTTTATCGGCGAGGACAAAGTGTCCGAGTCGCAAACCCGTGACAATGGAGCCTTTGAATTGCGCATCCCGGAATACGATTCTTCGAAGCCTGACATAAAGGGCTACCGCTCCCCCAACGACGTCATCCAGGTCAAGTTGGATGGCAAGACCGCCAGGCCCACTTTCACGCCGAGCAATGAAAACCTCAAAGTTGACTTGCGAGTTGAGTCAACGCTTGATGTTAAGCTGTCGACTTGGGGCAAGATTAAGGCTCTTTTCAAGTAGTCCTCGTTTTGAGTCTCTCAGCAAAAGCGCAAATACCGTGTCACACTGACGGCGAGGACCTATTGATGCCTGCCAGTCTTCGGAATGATGTTCAGTATCCCGACGATTGACCGGTCTGTCAATCTATTGTATTCCATGATGATCCCGGGGAATTGCGTTTATGGCGTCGAAATCATGCACAGTTTTGCCGACTTGGCATCGTAGTTCTCGCACCCCCCCATTAGCTAACTCCGACTCATTTAATATGTTAGACCAATTGCAGCCGCAGAGGCACGGATTTTGCTATTTGCATCGGTAGGGGCATGCTGTCACATTTGATGAGGAGGAGAATCGCGAAAAAAACGAGTAGGCAGGCACTAGCATCTGTCTGTATTTAGCCAAAAGAATGAAGTAGACCTGATGACAGGCCTATTTCCCATCAGAAGAGAGCGGTTGTTGCCGCTCTCTTTTTTTAAATATGAAGACCCGGCCGTTGCCGACCGGGTCACCCAAATCAGATCTGTTAGAAAAAAGGGAGTTTAGAATTTCGCAGTCATGTTAATCTGGATCGAGTTTTTCTGGTCTTCCAGACTTTCAATAGGATTAACGAGGGGGCTCGGAACCTGAGTCGTCTCTCTGACCATACTGATCGCCAGTTCATATCCTTCGACCGGCGAGTACCCAACTCCACCGAGGAAGAATCGCGCATCACCATCCTTCGACTCGTACGGATACAGCGCCTTGTCAAGCTGCGTATGTTTGTCAATCCACTCGTACTTGGCGAAGAGATAGACCTTGGAAAGCCAAGTTTCGGCAGTCGCCACGTTGACCTTACCCATCAAAGAGATGCCCTTGGCCTTCTCCTGGTTATCCTTAGTAATGGCAGTGGTAACGTCTTCTTTGTCCCAGGTCTGGAAGTATTCGACAACAGCGCTGACCCACTTGCGATACTTGATCACGCCAGCCACTTGCATACGATCTTTCTTGGTGTTCTTGTGGAAATTCTGATCACCTGTGGCCGTATTGGTAATGTTCGGCCAACCTTTGTAATACTGAGCCCAAATACCAGTCTCGCCGAAGTCGGGGTTCTTGGGCAACGGATAGGCAGCTGCAAAGACGATGAAGTCCTTGTTTCTGTTCATTTCATGATGAGTGAAGCCACCACCGTTCACGATCTGCAACGCAACTGTACCGTAGTTGCCGGGGCACTCACCAATGATACTCAAGCCGAGGTCGGCACGCTCGAGATACGAATTCCCTTGGCTGTCTTTCAGTTTGTCCAAAGACACGGCATCGATGTAGCGCAGACCCCAGGCCTTTTCCACATAGTCAAACCAGAGCAGACTCTGCATACCGAAACGCATGGTAGTGTACTTGATGAGCTTGTCGCCCTGAATGTAAGCTGACCGGAGGCGGTATTGTAGGCCGTAGTCGTCCATGCTGCTGCGAGGAATCACGTCAATCATCAAATTGGCCGAGAATTTCTCGCCTAACTGCTGGTCAAGAATCAGCCGGGCGCGGGTAATGTCAAAGCTGTTGAAATTCTTCCCCTGCCCTTGATTGTTCAGATGCATTTTCCAGTTGGCAAAAAGCACTCCACCGACCTTGGGTTCTCCTGCTGTCAGGGAATTGGTCGCAAACAAAAAGGCCGTGACAACCAGTAGCAGCAGACAAATCCTTTTCATAGACTCTCCTCGTGTTTCTCTCATTTTGCAATTATTCATTATCAAAGACAGCGATAGCTCTCTCCCATTCAAACCCTTAGCCGCCAAGTCGGACGGCAGAATCTGAACGGCCTATTTAATACAATGCCATATTGATGTCAACCATTTTTTTCGTCGGCTAAGCCGCCTTCTGTCTTGGAGCCACCCTCGATTCTGTAGCCGAGTGTATTCGAAGACAAGCGATTAGCCGTCGTTTGATGAAAGTCATTCCGGAGCAGGTCAGCCATATTATCGCAACGAGCTTGTGATCGACAGCACAATCTGCCGAGCGACCAAAGTATGACCAATGCCGGTAGGATGACAGTGATCGACGAAATACTCTCTCTCCGGCAATCCAAGGAAGAGATTCTCCAGATCAATCAGCGGAACGCTGTTTGAGGAGCAGAAATCACGCAGCGTTTTATTGTAGCCGGCCTTGATGCGAAGCGAATAGTGATCAAGCTCCTTTGCGTGCTTCAAGTAGCCGATGGTCTCGGTTGGATTGTAGCGATAGGATTCAACGCCAAGATTGTACCAGGGTGTCGCATTGAGACTGTCGCGACGGAGAGCGGCAAAGAGGTACTGAACCGAGTCAAGTCCTTGTCGCCAGAGTGACACAGCCAGGTTGTTTTGTAGCCGAGGATCATCGGGTGCTTCGGCAAGTTGCCTGCGATAGACTCGCTCTGACACGGCCGGGGCAGTAGTGTCGTTCAGACCCGTTGCATATACACGGCGCGTCCACTGATCGGATGTACCGGGCAGGAGAAGTGTGTCAAGGCAAAGATCCCAGGGTTTGGCGAGATCCTGTTGCATTCCGTCGGCCATCACCAGCCGTCCCGCGCCGTCCTTACCGCCGGCGAAAAACTTGAATTGGATTCCGGGGGGCCAGAAATCAGGCGTCGGAATGGAACATGTCATAAGCCTACAGCCGTTCCCATCACACCACGCCTTGATGGCAACCAGATTTTCGCGGAATTCCTGCATTGATACTCGTTCCTTAATCTCACCGATTGCAGGTGTTGTTTCTTTGAGTTTCAACACAATGCTCTTGAGAAATTGATAGCTGTAGCTCTTGCCAAGCAGCTTGTTGGGCCAGCCGTAATGCCTGGTCATGTCAAAGAGCTGCCGGTCGGAGAGATAGCCGTTGTACGAAGGGTCATTATTGCCGAAATAGGTGACTACCAGATCGGGTTTGAGTTCGTCGCCCCTCAACTCAAGCAGCTTACGACACTGCCAGCTAGTGTATCCGGCAACCGATCCATTAATCACGACTATCTGACGACCTGTCATTGCCTTCTGTAGAAGAGCGCGAACTTGCCATACGAAGGAGTCAGTAGACGTCGCCAATCCCAATCCCAGCGGCGTGGAATCGCCAAGGAATAGGATTCGATACTCGTTTGGCTGACGTGGATGGATTTCCGGTCCGGAAAACCCCTGCTTGTTGACATAGATGAACGACGACCGGTAGCCGGGCTTCATCTTCCAGAACAGATCTGGATCAGCCTCCTGCATACCCATGAAGGAGTCGAAGAGGTGCATTTGCCAGAGTTTGTACTCGTAGTTGACATCGTCCTTGCGGGACAAATAGTCAACGGACAAGTGTACGACCAATCGCAACGCCAGCTCGAAAACGATGAACAAGATCGCCAGCGTGATAAGTCCGAACAGGAGATTATGTTTCGCTGCCGTTGACACAGCTAATAGCTCTCCGTTAGAGAGATTTCACCCGACGACAATCTTAGGGTTCGCTTGTCGATGTTGACGACGAGGGCGCCGTCCACATCGATATCAATTGCCGTGCCAACCATAGTTTTGTTGCCATGCCGAACACTGATATGTCTCCCAAGGATCGACGAATAGTCTTTAATCGCCTTGAGTTGGTCTTTCAGGCCATTCCTGAGAAACTGCAAGTAACGTTTCTCCAAATGTAGCAGGACCTCCTGCACCAGTCTAACACGATCGACCGGACAACCTTGTTCGATCTGCAGCGACGTGGCCTTATCAGCCAGTTCGGCGGGAAAATCCTTCGGTTCGTGATTGACGTTGATGCCTATTCCGATAACGACGAAGTTAATGCGGTCAAGCTCCGCAGACAACTCAGTCAGCACTCCGGCGGCTTTCTTGCCGTTGACGAGCACGTCGTTGGGCCATTTGATCATTGCAGATAATCCGGGATAATGACGGATTGCTTCTGCGACACTTAGTGCCGCCACGAGGGACAAACCCGGTGCCTGTGCCGGCACAACAGTCGGTCGCAGAATTACGGACAAGTAAATGCCTAGCTTGGGGGGGGACATCCAGCTGCGTCCTAGCCGACCGCGCCCCGCAGTTTGCCGCCCGGCGATTATGATTGTGCCATCCGGCGCACTCTTGATGGCATGGCGGTGGGCAACGCCGTTCGTGGAACTAACCGAGCGGAAACCATGGATCTCCTTTCCCAGTACCTGCGCCTTGAGACCACGGGCTATCTCATGGGGAAAAAGAATATCGGGTGCCGTCTGAAATCTGACTTCACCGCGTCTGCTGGTCTCGAACCGATATCCCCAGCGGAGCAGTTCACTCAGACTCTGATTTACCTTCTTGATGCTGAGATGAAATCGTTCACCAAGGGATTTTGGCGAAGTCCAGTTCTCGTTCTGGTCCTTCAACAAGTTGAGGATGTCGATTTGAGTCTGTGTAATGTCGTCAGGCATGATCGAGGCCTACTGAAGGTGAAGGGACGGCTTGATGTATCGTCCTGACAGTGAATCAGTAAACAAAACAAGGCGAGCCATCAACTCGCCCCTGTTTGGTGTCAAATTACTTTTCACTATCCAGCCCCGGGAATGCATAGCAATAAAATCAGCAACCGTAATAGAGTTCGTACTCGCCGGGCGTTGGTTGACGGCGGATATTGTCAATATCTCTGCGCTTCTGTATCAGCCAGTTCTCCAGCAAGTCCTCACTAAACACGCCCGCTTCCAGCAGATATTTGTTGTCGCGCTCCAATGCCGTCAAGGCAACATCGAGAGAAGTCGGCAACTGATGCAGCTTCTTCAGCTCGGCTGCGGAGAGTTGGTCGAGGTTCTTGTCAAGCGCCAAGCCGGGATCAATCTTGTTCTTTATGCCGTCGAC